>NZ_JBIQHY010000108.1:0-23609 GCF_044508335.1 Actinomadura sp. | reverse complement strand
TGGGAGCCGCCTGTCGGAATCGAACCGACGACCTATTCATTACGAGTGAATCGCTCTGCCGACTGAGCTAAGGCGGCGCGCCGTGCGGGGCACGGCGGGATGAAGTCTACCGGGTCCTCGGGGGTGGGTGTGCACCGGTTTTCAGCCGCACCTGGTCCCGTCCTTGGGCGGGTCTGTGGTGATCAGGTAGTCGTCGGTGGCCTTGGTGATGCAGGGGTCGCCCTGCAGGTAGGCGGTGTGGCCGTCGCCGTTGAAGGTGAGGAGCACGCCGCTGGAGAGCTGGGACGCGAGGTTCTGGGCCCACTTGTAGGGCGTGGCGGGGTCGCGGATGGTTCCGATGACCACGATGGGGGCGGCGCCCTTGGCGGTGAGGGGCTTCGGCTCCTCCTTGGTCTGGACGGGCCAGTAGACGCATGGGAGGCCGCCCCAGACGACGAACGGGCCGAAGCGGGGCGCGGCCTTCTCGGCTTGGTCCGCGTACTTCTTGTAGGCGGCGAGGTCCGGTGGGTTGGGCTTGTCGACGCAGTTGACGGCCATGTTGGCGTCGGTCTGGTTGCTGTAGGTGCCGTTGGGCTTGCGTTCGACCATCTCGTCCGCGAGGGCGAGGAGGATGGTGCCGTCGGAGTTCTGCATCGCCTGGGTCAGGGCCTGGCGCAGGACGGGCCAGTACTCCTTCACGTAGAGGGACCTGGCTATGCCCATCACGGCGAGGGATTCGGTGACCTTGCGGGAGTCGCGCGTGTTGCTGAGCGGCTTCTTGTCGGTCGCCGTGAGGAAGGACGAGATCCTGCCGATGACCGCGTCGGGGGTGCTTCCGAAGGGGCAGCTGCCTGCCTTGACGCAGTCGTCGGCGAACGCGCGTAGGGCGGTCTCGAAGCCCTTCGCCTGCTCGATCAGCAGTTCGGTCGAGGAGAGGCTGGGGTCGACGGCGCCGTCCAGGACGAGGGCGCGGACGTTCTTCGGGAACTGTTCCGCGTAGAAGGCGCCCAGGTAGGTGCCGTATGAGGCGCCGTAGTAGGTGAGTTTGCGGTCGCCCAGGGCCGCGCGGATGACGTCCATGTCGCGGGCGGCGTTCACGGTGCCGACGTAGGGCAGTTCGGAGCCGGCCTTGGTCTTGCAGCGTTCGGCGAAGTCCTCGCCCTCGGCGGCGAGGGTCTGCGTCTCCTTCTGGTCGTCCGGGGACGCGTCGGTGGCGAAGAACTCGTCGAGCTGGGGGCCGGTGTTGCAGCGGACGGGGTCGCTGGCGGCGACGCCGCGCGGGTCGAAGCCGACGATGTCGAAGCGGCGGCGCAGGTCGGCCCCGAAGGTCCGGGCCGCCTGGCGGACGAAGTCGACCCCGGAACCGCCGGGCCCGCCGGGATTGGTGAGCAGTGAGCCGATGCGGTCGGACTCGTCCTCGGCGGGGAGCCGGATCACGGAGATGCCGACCTTCTCGCCGGACGGTTCGGCGTAATCCAAGGGGACCTGGACGGTCGCGCACTGGAAGCCGTCGTCGCAGTCCTTCCAGGAGGGCTTCTGGTCGTAGAACGGCGCCAGCGCGGCCGGGACGGTCGATGACGACGTCGTGCCCTTGTCGCCGCCGTCGTTCCCGTCGCCGTCGCTGCATCCGGTGGTCATCGCCAGTGCGAGCACGGTCGCCACACTGATGAACCTCGCTGCCCGCACCTGGACCCCGTCTCGTCATAGCGGCACGTACGCCGCCGCCTACGCTACGTCGGCGCAGCGCGGGAGGCCACCACCGCGCCGGGGCGTGGGGTGGAGACGAGGCCCGTGTGGCGCCCGGAGTTGGACCCGGCGGACAATCCGCGCCCTCGGTTTTGTCACTGAGCTTCACACCGCTGGATGGGCCATCGTGCGATGGTGTGATGCCCGTCGCTTTGACGCCGGACGCCTTGAACATCCTCCCCCGGCTACGCGACCGTAGGTTACGCAAGCGTAAGTTAGCGCCCTCGGGGAGGCAACGTGACCACCGCAACGCGACGTCCGGGTGCGCGGATCGCGGCGGCCGCCCGGCTCCTCACGACACCGCTCCTGCCGGAGGACTACCTCGGCCTGGTCAACCCGCTGTGGTCGGCCACCGACCTGCGCGGACGCGTCGAGGCCGTCCGGCACGAGGCGCCCGCCGCGGCGACCCTGCTGATCAGGCCCGGCCGGGCCTGGCGGGGGCACCGGCCGGGCCAGTGGGTCCGGGTCGGCGTGGACATCGGCGGCGTCCGGTACTGGCGGACGTTCTCGCTGTCGTCCCCGCCCCGCCGGGACGGGCGGATCACCATCACGGTCAAGGCCGGACGGGACGGGTTCGTCTCCGCCCACCTCGTCAACGCGATACGCCCGGGGACGATCATCCGGCTGGCTCCGGCCGACGGCGAGTTCGTGCTGCCCTCGCCCGTCCCGGAGAAGCTGCTGTTCGTCACGGCGGGCAGCGGCATCACCCCGGTCATGGCCATGCTCCGCCACCTCACCGGCCCGGCGGACACGTCCGGCGCCGCGGCTCGCGGCGGCGCCCCCGACATCGTGGTCGTGCACTCGGACCGGACGGCCGGGGACGTGATCTTCGGGAACGAGCTGCGCGCGATGTCCGGGGTGCGGCTGCACGAGCGGCACACGTCCACCGAAGGCCGGTGCAAGCCGTCCGAACTACCCGGCATATGCCCCGACTGGGCGGAACGCGACACATGGGCCTGCGGTCCCGCCGGGATGCTCGACGATCTCACCGCGTTCTGGCGCGCCGAAGGGGCCGGGGAGCGGCTGCGCGTCGAGCGCTTCCAGACCGTCCTGCGGGGCGGCGGCGAGGGCGGGCGCGTCACGTTCACCAAGAGCGGCGTCGAGGTGGACGCCGACGGGAGCACGCCGCTCCTGGACGCCGGGGAGGGCGCCGGCGCGCTGCTGCCGAGCGGCTGCCGGATGGGCATCTGCTACAGCTGCGTCGGCCCGCTGCGCTCCGGCAAGGTCCGCGACCTGCGCACCGGCAGGGTGCACGGCGAGGAGGGCGAGATCGTCCAGACCTGCGTCTCGGCCGCCGCCGGCCCCGTCGAAATCGACCTGTGAGAGGGGACCCATGACCGACCGTCTGACCGCCGCGGACTACGACACCATCGCCGCCGAGCTGGACGCGCTGCGCGAAGAGATCATGTCGGATCTCGGCGAGCGCGACGCGGCCTACATCCACCGTGTGATCCGCTGGCAGCGCGGCCTGGAGATCGCCGCGCGGGCGCTGCTGATGGCGTCCTCGGTGCCGCCCGCCTGGGTCGCCGGGACCGCGACGCTCGCCGTCGCGAAGATCCTGGAGAACATGGAGATCGGGCACAACGTCATGCACGGCCAGTGGGACTGGATGCGCGACCCGAAGATCCACTCCACGACGTGGGAATGGGACAACGTCTCCCCGGCCGAGCAGTGGAAGCACTCGCACAACTTCGTCCACCACACGTACACGAACGTCCTCGGCAAGGACAACGACGTCGGCTACGGCATCCTGCGGATCGCGCCGGAGCAGAAGTGGAGCCCGGCCCACCTCGCGCAGCCGATCTACAACCTGCTGCTGGCGATGTTCTTCGAGTACGGCGTGGCGGTGCACGACCTGGAGATCGGCAAGGTCCTCGCCGGGAAGGCCGACGAGGAGGTCACCAAGGAGAAGCTGCGCCAGATCGGACGCAAGATCCGCCGTCAGTGGGGCAAGGACTACCTGGCGTTCCCGCTGCTCAGCGGCCCGCAGTTCGTCTCCACCCTCGCCGCGAACTTCACCGCGAACGTCGCCCGCAACATCTGGGCCCACATGATCATCTTCTGCGGGCACTTCCCCGGCGACGTCGACCTGTTCAAGAAGGACTGCCTGGACGGGGAGACGAAGGGCGAGTGGTACGTCCGGCAGCTGTGCGGCTCGGCGAACATCACGGGCGGTCCGCTGTTCCACCTGATGACGGGCAACCTGAGCCACCAGATCGAGCACCACCTGTTCCCCGACATGCCGAGCAACCGGTATGCGGAGATCGCACCGCGCATCCGCGAGCTGTGCAAGAAGTACGACCTGCCGTACCACACGGGCTCGCTCTCCCAGCAGGTCACCAGCACCTGGAAGAAGATCGTCCGGTACGCGCTGCCGGGCGGGAAGCCCGCCCCGAAGCGCCTCCCGAAGCCCGCCCCGAAGCGCGCCCCGAAGCCCGCCTGACCGCGCCGGTCAGCCGAGCGCCTGGGCGACGGGGAGGAAGAGGCGGGCCGGGTCGTTCGCGATCGGGGCGCCCCACTCCATGATCGTCGTGGTGAACGCCGGGCGGAGGCCGTGCTCCTCCGCCCAGGCGATGATCTCGGGATGCCGGTGGTCGATGTCGAGGCGGATCGGGCCTTCGGGGACGATCTCGTCCACCAGGGCGAGCGCGGTCTCCGCGTCCCGCGCGATGAGAGGGCCGACGACGAACCGGTCGTCGTTCCTCCACGCGCCGCCGTAGCCCGCGATGCCGCCCCCGTCGCGGACGACCCGCAGCGTCTCGCAGAAGAACGGCAGGCCGTCGACCAACTGTGACCGGTCGGCCCCGAACACCTCGGTGTCGAGCGCATGGACGGCCGGCATGTCCGCCGCCTCCACCGGCACGGACACACCTCGCCTGGACGGCCCGTCCGACGCACCTATATAAGTCGTGCACTGCCCGACGGCCTTGAACCCGAGACGCTCATATAGAGGACGTCCATACTCCGTGGCGGTCAGGCAGAAGCTCGCCGTGCCCGCGTTGTCCATCGCGTGGCGCATCAGCCGTCCGCCCAGGCCGCGCCGCTCGAACCGCTTGGCGACCAGCACCATGCTGATGGCCGCGACGTCCTGGCCGTACAGGGTCGACACCACCGTCCCGGCGAGTTCCCCGTCCCCGTCATCGACGCCGTAGACGTCCCCGACCGAGAACAGGAACCGCCACTTGCGGTCCTCCTGCCCCCACTCACGATCCGCGGCAAGCCGCTGACAGGCCGCGAGGTCACCAAGCCCCAGCAACCGCACTCCGCCGTCCACGCCCATGACGCTAGGAGCGCCCACCCCAGCCCACAAACGATTTAACCGGCCCCCACGGGCGCCGGCATCACCCGACCTGGTCACGACGCCTGCCGGGTGCGTCCCACCAGGGCCTCTGAACACCACTTCACCCGGCCCTGGAACAGGCGTGACCGATACGAGGTTTTCCGAACGTTCTCATGGGGCGGGCGGCGAAAGGAAGCGGTGAGAATTCGGTAATGACCGATGCGCAAGAGGAGACCGGGCCGCTCGCCGGCCGGACGGCGTGGGCCCGGAGCCTGCGGACGCCGCTGCGCGAGTTCCTGCGCACCGAGACCGGCGGCGCCGTGTTCCTGCTGGCCGCGACGCTCGCCGCGCTCGCCTGGGCGAACATCGACGCGTCCTCGTACGAGGGGCTGTGGGGGACGGACGCGTCGGTCCGGGTCGGCGACGCGGGCATCACGCGCGATCTGCGCGACTGGGTCAACGGCGGCCTGATGACGATCTTCTTCTTCGTCGTCGGGCTGGAGGCGCGCCGCGAGTTCGACATGGGCGAGCTGCGCGACCGGCGGCGGGTCGCGCTGCCGCTCGCCGCCGGGCTCGGCGGGATGATCGTGCCGGTCGCGATCTACCTGGCGCTGAACGCCGGGACGGGCACCGCGCACGGCTGGGGCATCGCGATGTCGACGGACACCGCGTTCGCGCTCGGCGTCCTCGCCCTGGTCGGCCGCGGCTTCCCGGACCGGCTCCGCGCCTACCTGCTCACCGCCGCCGTCGTGGACGACGTCGTGGCGCTCGCGGTGATCGGGATCTTCTACAGCGACGGCGTCCGGCTGCCGGCGCTGCTGACGGCCCTCGCCATCTTCGCGGCGATCGTGCTGATCCGCGCGGCCGGCATCCGCGCGTTCCCCGTCTACCTGCTGCTCGGCGTGGCGACGTGGGGGGCGCTGGAGTCGTCCGGCGTGGAGCCGATCGTCATCGGGCTGGCCATGGGGCTGCTCACGTACGCGCACCCCGCCGCCCGCAGCGACCTGGAACGCGCCACGGAGATCTTCCGGCTGTTCCGGGAGCAGCCCACCCCCGAGTACGCGCGCTCCGCGCAGACGGGGGTCGCCGCGGCGATCTCGCCGAACGAGCGGCTGCAGCTGGCGATCCACCCGTGGACGAGCTACGTGATCGTCCCGCTCTTCGCGCTCGCCAACGCCGGGATCGCCATCAGCGGCGACGTCCTCGGCCGCGCGTTCGCCTCCCCGGTGACGCTCGGCATCCTGATCGGGTACGTCGTCGGCAAACCCGTCGGGCTGCTCGGCTGCTCCTGGCTGGTCACGCGGTTCAGCCGGGGCCGCCTGCGACCGCCCGTCGGCTGGGCCGCGGTCGGGGGCGGCGGCACGATCGCCGGCATCGGCTTCACCGTGGCGCTGCTGATCGCGACCCTCACCTTCACGGGCCCCCGCCTCGAAGAGGCGAAGATCGGCATCCTGTCCGCCGCGCTGTGCGCCACGGCCGTCACGTGGGTCGTCGTCCGCGCGACCAAGCTGCTGCCGCCGAAGGCGAGGCTGCGCGCCCTGCTCGGCACGGCGGAGAGCATCGTCGACCTGGCCGCGCCGGTCGACCCGGAGCGCGACCACATCCGCGGCCCCGCCCGCGCGCCCGTCACCGTCGTCGAGTACGGCGACTTCGAATGCCCGTACTGCGGGCAGGCGGAGGAGGTCATCCGGGAGCTGCTCGCCGGGTACGGCGACGTCCGGTACGTGTGGCGGCACCTGCCGCTCACCGACGTCCACCCGCAGGCGCAGCTGGCGGCGCAGGCGTCGGAGGCCGCGGCGGCGCAGGGCGCCTTCTGGGAGATGCACGACCTGCTCCTCGCCCACCAGGACGAGCTGCAGCCCAGGGACCTAGTCCGCTACGCCGCCGAACTGGGCCTGGACGTCGACCGCTTCCGCGCCGACCTGCGCGCGCACAAGGGCGTCGACCAGATCGCCGAGGACGTCGACTCCGCCGACCTGAGCGGCGTCTCCGGCACCCCGACGTTCTTCGTCAACGGCCGCCGCCACCTCGGCGCCTACGACATCGAGGGCCTCACCGCGGCCGTCAAGACCGCCCGCAAGACCGCCGCTCTCCGCCCCTGACTCAGTCTCCGGGGTTGTACATGGCGTCGTGTTGTTGTCGCGGGGAGCAGACGGAGGCCGAGGGGCAGGAGCAGCGGCGGGAGCCCACCTTCACCGTCACGCGGTCGCCGGGGACGTTGTAGCCGATCACCTGGCCCTCGCCCTCGGGGGTGGACACGCGCGAGCCCAGGCGCGGGGCCTTCTCCTTGAACTCCATGTAGAGCGGGTGCTCGTACTTCAGGCAGCACATCAGGCGGCCGCAGGCGCCCGCGATGCGGAGGGGGTTGACGGGGAGGTCCTGCTCCTTCGCCATGCGGACGGAGACGGGCTCGAAGTCCTTGAGGAAGGTGGCGCAGCACAGGTCGCGCCCGCAGGGGCCGATGCCGCCCTGGAGGCGGGCCTCGTCGCGGGGCCCCACCTGGCGGAGCTCGACGCGGGCCTTGATGCCGCGGGCCAGGTCGCGGACGAGGGCGCGGAAGTCGACGCGGTGCGGGGCGGTGAAGTAGATCTTGAAGACGTTGTCGGCGTCGAGGTAGTCGACGCCGATGACCTTCATGGGCAGCTCGTGCTTGCGGATCAGGCGCTTGGCGATCGAGCGGCCCTCGGCGCGGCGGCGGCGGTTGGCCTCGTCGCGGGCGAGGTGCTCCTCGGTGGCGAGGCCGGCGCATTCGGGGAGGCCCTCGATGTCCTCCGACACCCACTGCGGAGCCCACACGCACTCGGCGACCTCGGGACCGGAGTCGGTGGGGACGAGGACCTTGTCGCCGACCTTCGGGGTGTGCGGTCCAGGGTCGAGGTAGTAGAGCCGGCCGTAACGGGTGAAGCTGACGGCCATCACCATGCCCACGGTTTCGCTCCGTTCGCCCGGTTTCTTGCGATCCACGTTAGCCGGGACGGCGCCGCGGTCACCAGGTCGCGTCGGCGAGGTCCTTCCCGGGGACGGTCGGCAGTCCGTTCGCGTACAGGTCGCCCGCGGTCGCCAGGACGGCGCCGCTGCCGTGGGCGGCGTCGAGGTCGGTGAGCGGGCCCGTCACCTTCTGGTGCCACAGGACCTTCCCCGGCTTGCCCGTGAGGCTGAAGGTCTGGACGGTCAGCTCAGAGCCGGCGACAGTGCCGACGACGGCCTGCTCGCCGTCCCGCGTCAGGACGGCGCTGGTGCCGCCCTCGGGCAGCGTCATGACGGCCTTGCTGAGCTTGAGGTCGCCGGCGGCGGCGCTGGTGTCGATGGTGCGGAGCTGGTGCTTGGCGGACCCCGCCGGCGTCCAGACGAAGGAGAGCGTGTCGCCGGCCCACGAGAGGCTGCCGACGCGGCCCTGGGCCTTGGTCGTCCATGTCTTGTGGGCGCCGCTGCTGAGGGTGAGGACGTCCACGCGGCCGCGCTTGCCCTTGTAGGTGACGTAGGCGAGGCGGTCGCCGGTGACGGCGATGTCCGACCAGGAGGTGGAGACGCCGGCGACGGTGGCCTTCGGGATGTCCTTCAGGTCCTGGGGGCGTCCGTCGTCGCCCAGATGCAGGCGCTGGAAGGCGACCTCGCCGTCGCCGTAGGACGCGACGATGTAGGAGCCGTCCTTCGCGGCGGCGACGCGGTGGAAGCGGCGGTCCTGCGGCGGGGCGACCGGCAGCCCCACGTCCGCGCCGGTGTGCACGTCGCGGACGATCAGCGCCGTGCCCGCGCCGGTGATCCCGACGGCGAACCGCGGGTCGGTCTGCTCGGCCTTCGCGGCCGGCTCGGCCGCGTGCTCCTCCTTCGCGGCGCGCTGGTGGCGGTGCACCACGTCCACGCCGCCGGCGACGAACAGCGCCGCGGTCGCGGCCACGGTGAGCGGGATCAGGCTCTTCCATGAGCCCAGCCGTGGTCTCCCCGGCTCCTCGCGCCTGCCCTCGTCCATGGGTACGCCCCGCACCTGCCTCTCCCGCTCCTGGGTCACCGCGTCGTTTCTATCTCATCTACATCGCTACAAAAACCCATGAAGCGGGAGTTACCACATCGACGCCGAGTCGCAAGCGTCACAGCGACACCGCGCGGGCCGCGCGGTGCGGGCACGTTCCACAACGATGTCGTCACGATACGCAACGCGGTGGCGCCGGAGTGTCGCGAACGGCGTTTCCGCTCAGCCGAGAGCGGCGCGGGCGGCGTCCACCAGGGACCCCCGGTAGGACGCCCCGAACAGCGCCACATGGACCAGAAGCGGATGCAGCTGGTGCAGCGGGACGCGGGACCGCCAGCCGTCCGCCAGCGGCGCCGCCTCGTCGTAGGCGGCCAGCACCGTGTCGAGGTGCGGCGTCCCGAAGAGGGCCATCATGGCCAGGTCGGTTTCGCGGTGGCCGCCGTGGGCGGCCGGGTCGATGAGCACGGCGCGCCCGTCCGTCCACAGGATGTTGCCCGACCACAGGTCGCCGTGGATCCGGGACGGCGGCTCCGGCGGCCCGGCCAGCTCCTCGACGTCCGCCATGACGCGCTCCACGAGCCGGACGTCGGACGGCGACAGGTGCCGCGCGCCGAGGCGCAGGAACGGTTCGAGGCGGCGCTCGGCGTACCAGCGCGGCCATCCGCGGCCGTCCGGCGTGTTGTCGAGCGGGAGGTCGGCGATGAAGCCGTCCCAGGGCGCGCCGTAGGCGTCCGGGCGGTTCCCGGTGTGCAGGGCGGCCAGCTCGCGGCCGAGGCGCTCGGCGGCCTCCCGGCTCGGTCCGGAGGACGGCAGCCACGGCAGGACGAGCATGCGGTCGTCCGCGGCGAGGACGTCCGGGACCGGCGTCCCGGGGCCGGCCTCGCCCAGCCAGCGCAGACCCGCCGCCTCGGCCGCGAACACGCCCGCCTGGTCGCCGGCCGCCTTCACGAACACCTCGCGGCCGTCGGCCAGGGACGCCCGGTGCAGCGTCCAGGAATGGCTGGAACCGAGGTCGCTGACGCTCGCGACATCCGTACCGAGGAGTTCCGTCAGCCGGTCGCGCACTCAGCGCTCCTTGAGCGCGGCGCGGATCTCCTCCAGCAGGCCCGGCATCGCCGCCTCCACCTGCTCGAGCACGAGGTCGAAGTCGGCGCGGCCGCCGTAGTACGGGTCGGGGACGTCGAGGTCGCCGTCGGCGTCCGGGTCGAACTCGCGCAGCAGCCTGATCCTGCCGCGTGCCTCCTCGTCCGGCGCCATCGAGCGCAGCGCCCGCAGGTGCCCCCGGTCCAGCGCCAGGATCAGGTCGTACCGGTCGAACCACGACGGGTCGAACTGCCGGGCGATGTGCGCCGACCGGTAGCCCGCCCGCCGCAGCGTCGCGATCGTCCGCTCGTCGGCGTCGTCGCCCACGTGCCAGCCGCCGGTGCCGGAGCTGTCGACCTCGACGTCCAGCCCCTCCTCCTCGACGTGGTGGCGAAGTACCCATTCGGCCATCGGGGAGCGGCAGATGTTGCCGGTGCAGACGAACGTGACGCGGTACGACATGCCCCCATCATGCCCGAGGCCGGCACCCTCCAACGATGAGCCCACCGCCGTCCTCGACACGCACGGCCCCGGGCAGAACACGACCCCCGGCCGGGTGGCCGGAGGTCGCGTCCTGGGGTGGGTCGGGCGATGAGGTCAGCGGTGGCTGACCGCGTTCAGCGCGTCCACGATGCCGTTGCCGAAGAAGCCGTTCTGCTCCTTCGTGCCCTCGCAGGTCTGCGTCGAGGTGTGCTTGCCCGTCGAGGTGTACCAGACGTACTCGACGGTCGGCGGGGTCGGGCACGGCTTCTCGGTCGCGGTGCCGCGAAGCACCTGCTCCACGAAGTTCGGGCTGAGCGTGAGGCCGCCGTGCCGGCGGTCCCGGTGCCCGTACTTGCTGATGATCAGCGCGGCGACGCCGACGGCGTGCGGCGAGGCCATCGAGGTGCCCTGGATCGACTGGTAGTACGCGCAGTCGTCGCCCTTGCAGCTGCGGATGATGTACGGCACGTTCGGCGTGCCGTCCGCGTTCAGCTCGCCGCGTGCCTTCGCGAGCCGCTCGGGGTAGGCCGCCCAGATGCCGGCCTTGTCGTCCGGGTGCTGGTCGGCGGTGTCGACCTTGTCGCCGCCGGGCGCCGCCACCGCGACGTACCCGTTGCCGAAGCTGCTGTAGTACGACTTGCGGGTGGACGGGCCGGTCGCCGAGATCGGGATGACGTGGTCGCCCTCGGACGGCATCGACACGCAGCTCGGCGGGATCGTCCGCTCGTACGGCTGCTCACCCGGCATGGACGGGAAGTCGGGGCTGCCGGTGTCCTCGTTCGTCTTGGTGTAGTCGACGAAGTCGTTGCCGGCCGCGGAGATCAGCGTGACGCCGCGGTCATGCGCGAAGTCCAGGGCGCGCTGCGTCGCCTTGATGATCGTGCGCTGTTCGAGCTGGTCCTCCGGGCTGTCGGCGGGGTTGTCGCCGCAGTTCCACAGCCACGGGTCCACATAGTAGCTCATGTTGACGACGTCGATGCCGTGCTTCGCCGCGTAGGTGAGGCCGTCGACGGTCGGCTGGAGGAAGAAGTAGCCGGAGTCCTGGCCGACGCGCAGGTTGACGATCGACACGTTCGGCGCGACGCCCGCCATGCCGAGGCCGTTGCGGGGCGAGGCGATCGTGGACGCGACGTGCGTGCCGTGGTCGTTGTCGTCCCAGTCGACGGGGTCGACGCACGACTTGAACTCGCAGGGGCCGTCGACCTCGTCGCCGTTGGCGTCCGTCGGGATGTCGTGGGTGAAGTTGCGGCTCAGCTTGCGGTTGAAGTTCGGCTTGATGTCGGGGTGGGAGCCGTCCACGCCCGTGTCGAGGATGCCGACCAGCACGCGCTTGTCGCCCGGCTCCTTCTTGTACGAGCCGTCCGCCGTCGCGTGGATCTGCTTCATGTCCCACTGCAGGTCGGCGAGCGGCTCCTCCTTCTTGGACGGGACGCCCGTGAGCGACACCGTGTTCTTGGTGCCGGTCATCTGCTCGACCTTCGCCGCGGCCTTCTTCTTCGCCTTCGGCGCCTCGCCGATGACCCGGTTGTGCGCGACGCCCTCCAGCGCCCGCTGCCGCATCACCGCGTGGACGAACTCGGGGTTGCCCGACCGGACGGTCGCGACGCCCACGTCGCGGTTCTCGTGGACGATCTTGCCGCCGGCCGCGCGGACAGCGCGGTGGGCCGAGCCGAGGGACACGTGCTCCTTGTAGAGGACGACGTACTCCGAAACCTCGCCCTTCGCCGGTTCCGGAGCCGCTGACGCTGGAGCCGCGAGAGCCGTCATGGTGGTGACGGCGCACGCGGCCGAAATCAAGGCTCGCCGCAAAGCTGACCTCCTGGCCGTGGGGGGAGCTAGCCCGGGGTTGTCGGGGGGTAAACCAGGCGAAGGTACGCGTGCGGCTGTTGAGAGTTGCGTACAGTTATGTAACGAAAAGGGAGATCTCTTGTAAGCCCGCATCAGCCGGTCCGCAGCGCCAGCGTCAGCGCCTCGACGGCCAGCAGCGGGTTGACGTTGGCCTCCAGCCGCTCCCGGCACGCCATGATCGCGTCGAGGCGCCTGAGGGTGGCCTCCGGCCGCCCGTTCCGCGCCGCCGCCCGCAGCTCCGGGCCCAGTTCGGCGTTCACCAGCTCGATGCCCGCCCCCAGCTGGATCGTCAGCACGTCCCGGTAGTAGGACGCGAGGTCGAGCAGCGTCCGGTCGAGCGCGTCGCGTTCCAGCCTCGTCGCACGGGACTTCTGCCTTGCCTCCAGCTCCTTCAGCGCCCCCGCCGTCCCCCTCGGCATCCGGCCCTTCGCGCTCTCCCCCAGGGCCTGCCGGAGCGCCGACGTCTCCGACTCGTTCAGCTCCTCGGTCTGCGCCTTCGCCTCCGCCTTCGCCGCCGCGACCAGCGCCTCGGCCGCCGCCACGGCCGGGCCCACCGACGTCAGCCTGCGCGGCACCGCGAGCACCTCCGCCCGCCTCCGCCGCGCCTCCGGGTCGGTCGCCAGCCGCCGCGCCCGGCTGATGTGCCCCTGCGCGGCCCGCGCCACGACCTCCGCGGTCTCCCGGTCGACCCCGTCCCGCAGGGCCAGGACCTCCGCGACCGACGCGACCGGCGGGGTGCGCAGCGTCACCTCCCGGCAGCGGGACCTGATCGTCACCAGCAGATCCTCCGGGGACGGGGTGCACAGCAGCCACACCGTCCGGGCCGGCGGCTCCTCGATCGCCTTCAGCAGCGCGTTCGCCGCCTGCTCCGTGGCCCGGTCCGCGTCCTCGAACAGGACGATCTGCCACCGCCCGCCGGTCGGGGCCGACGACGCGCGCAGCACCAGCGCGCGCGCCTCCTTCACCCCGTACGACAGGCCCTGCGGGCGGACGACCTCGACGTCCGCGTGCGTGCCCTGGAGGATCTGGTGGCAGGACGGGCAGTGCCCGCATCCGCGCGGGACCTCCTCGCACTGCAGCGCCGCCGCGAACGCCCGCGCGGCCGCCGACCGGCCCGCCCCGGGAGGCCCGGTGAACAGCCACGCGTGCGCCACCCCGCCCGTCCCCTCGGCGGCCGACGACAACTGCGCGACGACGGGCTCCTGCCCGACCAGGTCGTCCCACACGCTCATGCGGAAAGGCTAACCGGCTCCGCACGCGCCGCGGGACGGACTCCGGCCGCCCCGGGCGGTCAGAAGTCGCGGATGGCCGGGAAGGTGCTCGTGGCGTCCTCGGTGCCGGCCGGGACCGGGTCGGGCAGGATCGCGTGGATGCGGTACTGGATCTCCCGGGCCAGCTCGCTCTGCGGGCGGCTCGCGTCCAGGATCAGGTAGCGGTCCGGGTCGGCCTCGGCGAGGGCGCGGAACCCGGCGCGGACCCGCTCGTGGAAGTCCCGCGGCTCGGACTCGATGCGGTCGGCGGGGGCGGGCAGCCGGCGCAGCCCGGCCTCCGGCGGGATCTCCAGCAGGACGGTCAGGTCCGGGACGAGGCCGCCGGTCGCCCAGGCGTTGACGCGCGCGATGTCCTCGACGGGCTGCTGCCTCCCGAAGCCCTGGTAGGCGAGGGACGAGTCGACGTACCGGTCGCTGACGACGATCGCGCCGCGCTCCATCGCCGGCTTGATCACGTTGGCGACGTGGTCGGCGCGGTCCGCCGCGTACAGCAGGGTCTCGGCGCGGTCGGACAGGCCGGTCGTGTCGCGGTCGAGCAGCATCGCGCGCAGCCGCATGCCGATCTTGGTGGCGCCGGGCTCGTGCGTGGTGACCACGTCGTAGCCGTGGTCGCGGAGCCAGATCGCGGCGAGCCGGGCCTGGGTGGTCTTGCCCGCGCCCTCGCCGCCCTCGAACGCGATGAACACGCCGCGCTCGCGGTGGACGGGCTGGGGCGCGTCCGCGGCGGCCTCCCGCGGCGGCGTGTAGATCTCGCCGTGGACGGCGGCGCGCAGGTCGGGGACGAGCGGGACGCCGCGCCGGTCGTCCAGCCGCCGGTAGGCGAGCAGCCCGCAGACGAGGGTGACGACGGCCGCGATCAGCAGCGCCGCGCTGGAGCCGGTGAAGTCGTAGGCGCCGTCGCCGAGGTCGAGGCGGTGCGAGCCGAGCGCCCCCGCGGCCGGCGGGACGGCGATGACCGCGACCAGCGCGCCGACGAGCGCGACGGAGCTCAGGTAGGCGGTGGGGCGGGTGTCCTCCGGCGCCTCGGGGTCGGTGACCGCGGCCGTCGCCGTCGACCGGGCGGCCCCGGCGAACACCCCGAGGAACGCCGTCATGAACACGACGACGACCAGGTTCTGCACGAGGGCGAGCACCGCCAGCGCGAGCGCGGCGGCGACCACGGCGAGGCCGAGGAGCCGGCGGCGGCTGAACGGGACGAGGACGCGCGGGCCGAGGAACACCCCGAAGGCGAGCCCGAACGCCAGCCCGGCGAGGACGGTGCCGTAGCCCGCGTCGCCGCCGCCCAGCTCGCCGGTGCGGACGCGGGCGACCGCCGCGACCGCGGCCGCCGCGAGGGACGCCGCGGCGATCGCGAGGCCGGTGCCGCGCGCGGCGGCCGTCCCCGGGCCCTGGAACAGCACCTTCAGCGGCGCGGGCGCCGCGGGCGCCCCGGCGGCCGGGATGTCGCGGATCATGGCGACGGCGGCGGCGGAGACGGCGAAGACGCCGGCCGTCACGTACAGGGCGAGGTCGGCGCGGGAGCCGCGGCTCAGCGCCGCGTCCGCGACGAGGGCGACGACCGCGAACAGCACGGCGGCGGCCGGGGCCGGGCCGTAGACGACGCGGGTCGCGGTGCGCGCGGCGCGCGGCTCCTCGTCCGGGGACAGGGCGGGCAGGGACGCGCGCGCCGCCTCCACCCAGAGCAGGCTCAGGCAGGAGACGAGGAACGCGGCGGCGAGCGTCCAGGCGAGCATGCCCACGAGCGGCACGGTCACGACGACCACGAGCCGCAGCACGTCCGCGACGAGCAGCATGAGGCGGCGGTCGACGCGCGCCGCGAGCAGCCCGGCGAGCGGCCACAGCAGCACCGCCGGCAGCAGCATCAGCACCAGCGTGCCGCCGACCGCCTGCGCGCGGGCGGACAGGTCGTCGTCGCGGGTCAGCGCCGCGACCATGGCGGTCAGTGCGGGGACACTGAGCCACTGCGCGAGGCCCGCGAGCGACAGCGCGGTCCGGAGCCGCCGGAACGGCCCGCTCGACGAAAGTGACGAAGGTGACGAAACGCCCGGCGGCTGTGACGCTGCGGGGTGCGGCCGAGGTGCGCCCGTTCTGGTCATGTCGGTCAGGGTATCGGCGTGGATGTCCCTAGGAACCGGACTTTGCGGAGGTTCGGCGGCGGGTCGCGGTCTTCTTCTTCCCGCCGCCCGCGGCCACCTTCTCGCGACGCTCCGCGAGCAGCTCCGCGGCCCGCTGGATCGTGATCGACTCGACCTCGTCGCCCTTGCGGAGGCTCGCGTTCGTCTCGCCGTCCGTCACGTACGGGCCGAACCGCCCCTCCTTCACCACCACCGGCTTCTCGCTCACCGGGTCGGTGCCGAGCTCGCGCAGCGGCGCGGCGGCCGCGGCCCGGCGGCCGCGCTGCTTGGGCTGCGCGAACAGCTCCTTCGCCTGCTCCAGCGTGACGGTGAACAGCTCCTCCTCGGAGCCGAGCGACCGGCTGTCCGTGCCCTTCTTGATGTAGGGGCCGAACCGCCCGTTCTGCGCGGTCACCGGCTCGCCGTCCAGCTCCCCGAGCGTGCGCGGCAGCGACAGCAGCTTCAGCGCGTCGTCCAGCGTGATCGTGTCGAGCGACATCGACTTGAACAGCGAGCTCGTGCGCGGCTTGGGGGCGTCGGCCTTCTTCGCCCGCTTCTTCCCATCGGCGGGCGGGAGCGCCTCGGGCAGGATCTCGGTGACGTACGGGCCGAACCGCCCCGACTTCGCGACGATCTTGTGCCCGGTCTCCGGGTCGGTGCCCAGCTCGCGGTCGCCGGACGGCTGCGCGAACAGCTCCTCCGCCTTCTCCGCGGTCAGCTCGTCCGGCGCGATGTCGTCGGGGATGTTGACCCGCTCGCCGTTCCGGTCGAGGTACGAGCCGTACCGCCCGACGCGGACCACGATGTCGGTGCCCTTGATCGGGAACGAGCTGATGCCCTTGGCGTCGATGTCGCTGATGTCGCCGACCAGCTCCTTGAGGCCCTCCTCGCCGTTGTCGCCGAAGTAGAACCGGTTCAGCCAGGGGACGCGCTCGGCGTTGCCGCGGGCGATCTCGTCGAGACCGTCCTCCATGTGCGCGGTGAAGTCGTAGTCGACCAGGTTGCCGAAGTGCTGCTCCAGCAGGTTCACCACGGCGAACGCCAGGAACGACGGCACGAGCGCCGTGCCCTTCTTGAACACGTACTCGCGCGCCAGGATCGTCCCGATGATCGACGCGTACGTCGACGGCCGCCCGATCTCCCGCTCCTCCAGCTCCTTGACGAGGCTGGCCTCGGTGTAGCGGGCCGGCGGGCGGGTGGAGTGGCCCTCGGCGTCCACCGCGGCCGCGGTCAGCGGGTCGCCCTCCGCCAGGTTCGGCAGGCGCCGCTCCTGGTCGTCGCGGTCGGTGGACGGGTCGTCGGCGCTCTCGACGTACGCCTTCAGGAAGCCGTAGAACGTGATCGTCTTACCGGTCGCGCCGAACTCGGCCCGCTCGCCGCGCGTCGACAGCCCGGTCACCCGGACCGACACCGACTGGCCCAGCGCGTCCTTCATCTGGGACGCGATCGTCCGCTTCCAGATCAGCTCGTACAGCCGGAACTGGTCGCCGGACAGGCCCGTCTCGGCCGGGGTGCGGAAGGTGTCGCCGGCCGGGCGGATCGCCTCGTGCGCCTCCTGCGCGTTCTTGACCTTGGACGCGTAGACGCGCGGCTTGTCCGGGACGTACTCGCCGCCGAACAGCGCCGCCGCCTGCCGGCGCGCCGCCGTGATCGCCGTCTCCGACAGCGTGATCGAGTCGGTCCGCATGTAGGTGATGAAGCCGTTCTCGTACAGCTTCTGCGCGACCGACATCGTGTACTTCGCGGAGAAGTTCAGTTTGCGGCTGGCCTCCTGCTGGAGGGTCGTCGTCCGAAAGGGAGGGTACGGCCTCCGCGTGTACGGCTTCCGCTCGACGGACTTGACCTCGTACGGGCGGTCCCTGAGCCGCTCGGCCAGTTCCCGCGCCGCCGTCTCGTCCAGGTGCAGCGCGTCCTTGGTCTTCAGGGTGCCGTCGGAGGCGAAGTCGCGGCCCTGCGCGACGCGCTTGCCGTCCACGCTGATGAGCCCGGCCTTGAAGACCTTCGGCTCCTCGTCCTTGCCGGTGTCGAACCGGCCCTGGATGTCCCAGTAGTGGGCGGGGACGAACGCGATGCGCTCCCGCTCCCGCTCGACGACCAGGCGCGTCGCCACCGACTGCACGCGGCCCGCCGACAGCTTCGGCATGACCTTCTTCCACAGGACGGGGCTGACCTCGTACCCGTAGAGGCGGTCCAGGATGCGGCGCGTCTCCTGCGCGTCCACCAGCCGCAGGTTCAGCGAGCGCGGGTTCCGCGCCGCCTGCTGTATGGCGTCCTTGGTGATCTCGTTGAAGACCATCCGGTGCACGGGGACCTTCGGCTTCAGGACCTCCTGGAGGTGCCAGGCGATCGCCTCGCCCTCGCGGTCCTCGTCCGTCGCGAGGTACAGCTCGTCGGCCTCGGCGAGCAGCTTCTTCAGCTTCTGCACCTGCTGCCGCTTGTCGGAGTTGACGACGTACAGCGGCTCGAACTCGCGCTCCACGTTCACGCCGAGCTTCGCCCACGGCTCGCCCTTGTACTTGGCCGGCACCTCTGAGGCGCTCCCCGGGAGATCCCGGATGTGGCCGATACTGGACTCCACGATGTAGCCGCGGCCCAGGTACCCCGCGATCGTCTTCGCCTTCGCGGGCGATTCGACGATCACCAGGCGCGTACCCGCGCCGTTGCCCTTCGCGGTGCCGTTCTTGGCTGGCACAGTCGCTCCAACCTCGCTGTCTCGATCCTCTTACACAGGCTCTTTCTTACCGGCTTCGTACAACGTCGCAGGACGGCGCGTTCATGCCCGCGCACTCCTCGACCATCGTGCCGCCCCTTCGGAAGACGGGATTCTCACCGCCCCGCGCCCCAGACAGGATGACATGCCGCCGGACGCGGCGCGGACCGGGTCGCCACGGTAGGTGCCGGACGCACGGTAGACCAAGTAATAATGGTCGCGATGGCGGAGTACACCTACCTCGTCCTGTCACTGCCTCGCGGCACCACGCGTGATACCGCCCGGCAGATCTTGACCGAGCACGCGGAACGCGGCGGCTGGGAAATCGATCGGTTGCGCCTCTACCCCGACGGCCGCCGCCGTATTCAGCTTCGCCGCAAGGTCATCCGCGCCGTCCGCACGTTCTGACCGTTCCCGGGCCGGAGCGTAGCACCCCGTTGACATGCCGTGGCACGGCTTCGCCCGCCCCGGACCGCGCCTCCGGGACGGGCGAAGATCTATATGCGCCGGCTTCGCACCGGCGGGCGGGGCTAGCGGCGCCCGCCCAGCCGGACCCGGCGCGCCAGCGCGAGCCCCCCGGCCAGGACGCCCAGCATCCCGCTCGCGCCCAGCGCCCACAGGGATCCGCCGCGGCCTCCGTCCGGCACGACCTCCTCGGACGCGACGTTCCGGACGGCCCCGAGCTCGCCCGTCACCGGGACGATCTGCTCGCCCGCGACCGGCGCGCCGGGCACGGCGGCCCCGTGCAGCGCGTCGAGCGCCTGCCGGCCGATCGCCTTGCGCACGACGCCGCCGTCCGGCAGCGCCCGCGTGTCGAGCACCGAAACCGCGACCGGCGAGCCGTTCCGCCGGCTCAGCGTGTCGTCCGGAACGCCGGGCACCCCCTGCACCGCCGGGACCCGCACCAGCTCGTTCAGGCCGCCGCTCCCCTTGGTGACCCCCTGGACCGACGGCACCGCGGTCTTCGGGAGGGCGGCGCCCGTGCCGGGCAGGCCGTCCGCGGAAACGCCGCCGATCTTGGGCAGCGCGTTCTTCGAGACGAGGCCGCCCGCGCCGGGGAGCCCGCCCTGCGCGCGGCGGTTCGCCGCCGGCAGGTTCAGCGCCTGCGACAGGCCGTCCGTGCGCACCAGGTCGCTCACCGGCGACGAGCCGTCCAGCTTGGGCAGCGCGACCGTCCCCTTGGCGAGCGCCTGCACCGGGGACACCGCGCTCAGCGGGACGAGGCTCTTCGTGGAGGGCAGGTCCTTCTTGCCGCGCCGGGCGCCCGCCGCCGGCAGCCCGGGGCGGCCGGCCGTCTGGGACAGGCCGCCCTGCAGGTTCACCGGCATCAGCAGCTCGCGCAGGCCACCGGTCGAGGAGACGTCGCCCGGCAGGCCGTTCTCGGGGAGGACGCCGTCCGCGGAGGGGAGGCCGGCCCGCGTGTGGCGGGCGGTCGCCGCCGGGACGCCCGGCAGCTCGGGCAGGCCGTCCGTCGCGGGCGTGCCGGTCGCGACCTCGGGGAGCTTGGAGGCGGTCCCGGTGGTGCGGGAGTACGGGTGGTAGCCGCCGTAGCCGGGGCCGCCCTCGCACAGGCCGGAGGCCACGCCGACGACCGAGGCGGCGTTGCCGCAGGCTTCGGCGGGGGCCTGGACCGGGGCGTGCGACTGGTTCCCGCCGCCGACGCCGTGGGCACCGGACGTCTGCGCGCCCGAGCCGTGCGAGCCCTCGACGAGTGTCTGCCCGTTGCAGCTCGCCGCCGCCGTCCCCACGGCGGCCGCGGCGTCGCCGCAGACCTCGACGGGGATGGAGATCGGTGCGTTGCCCTGGTTCCCGGCGATGATCCCGTGCGCCCCGGACGTCCGCTGGTCGCCGCCGGAGCTGCTGCGCGCGTGCGCGCCGCCCTCGCAGAACGCCCACGCGCGCCCGGCGAGGCCCGCCGCGTCGCCGCAGGCGGTCACCGGGGCGCTGACGGGGGCGTTCGCCTGGTTGCCCGCGATGATCCCGAAGGCGCCGTCGGTGATCTGCCGTCCCGTCCGGTGCCCGCCGTTGCGGACGGACGCGCCGCCCTCGCAGGACGCCGCGCCGTTGCCCACCGCGTTGCCGCAGAGGTCCACCGGCACGCTGATCGGGACGTCGGCCTGGTTGCCGGCGCCGATGCCGAAGACGCCGGACGTCCGCTGCCCGGACCCGGTGTTCCCGCCGTTCTTGACGAGGGAGCCGCCCTCGCAGCCGGCCACCGCGTCCCCGGCGACCGCGACGGCGTTGCCGCACACGTCGACCGGGATGGAGATCGGCGCGTTCACCTGGTTGCCGGCGAGCACGCCGCCCGTCCCGTCGGTGACCTGGCCGCCCTTGCCGCTGCCGTTGACCTTGGCGCCGCCGGCGCAGCCCGCGTCCGCCCGGCCGAGGACACCGGCGCCGTTGCCGCAGACGTTCACCGGCAGCGAGATCGGGGCGTTGACCTGGTTCCCGGACGCGATGCCGTGCGCGCCGGACGTCTTCTGCCCGCTCCCGCCGCTCTCGTGGACCTTGACGCCGCCGCGGGACGTGCCGCGGCCGGTGCCGAGCAGGGCGGCGCCGTTGCCGCTCACGTCGAGCGGCGCGGAGATCGGCACGTCGATCTGGTTGCCGCTGAGGACTCCGCCGCTGCCGTTCGTGACGTCGGCGAAGGCGTTGGCCGGGACGGCGGTGACACCGAGGGCGACAAAGCCCGCGGCGAGCACCGCGGCACGGGAGATGCCTCTTGAGCGCGTTCGCATGATGCTCCGTTCGGGGAGAGATGGTGGAGACGCACGTGTCCCGTGGGTCTCGTGGGGATGGATGCCGCGCCGGGGGCGCGGCGGATGACCGGATCGGCGCGCCCGAGCCGCACGGGCACGCGTCCGGAGCCTGTGGGCGGGAGCTAGTCGGGCGCGAAGGACGGCTCGTCCGCGGCGGTGCGGACGGCCGGGGGAACCGCGCCGGGGGTGCACGCGGGCATGGCGCGCGGCGGGGCCGGGACGGCCCGGATCGCGGTGGCGGGGAAGCCGGCGGTCATGCCGCTCGGGGCGCAGCCGCCGGAGGGGCGGTCACCGCCCTGCTGCTGCGGTGCGGGCAGGGAGGGATGCCTGACGGCTTGGTGCCCGCCGTCCCCGGCCTCAGCCCGCGGCCGGGAAGGTTCAGAGATGCGCGCCGGGGATGCCTTCGAAACGCGCGAGACACCGGGACCATGGACTCGCCGCACCGGAGAGCCGGTCACGCGGGGCATGGCCTCCGCCGCGGGCGGCTCGTGCCGGGACGGCGACACCGCCTTCGGCACCTCGACCGCCCGGGGGAGCTGCGCCTCGCCGGCCACCGCTTTCACGACCCGGTGCACCGGCTGCCGCTGCTGGACGGTCGCGATCGCCTGGCCCAGCACGGGCGTCCGCGCGACGACCTGGGCGGGCGCGGGCATCTCGTCGGCGTGCGCGGACTGGGCCGCGCATCCGAGGAGCCACGCCCCGATCAGCAGCCCGGCGAGGACGAGCAGCCGCCGGACGGCCCGCCCGGCGGCGGCGCGGCGCAGCCGGACGGAGACCGCCCCGAGCTGTGCCGCGCCGCCAGACACCAGACAACCTCCGTTGCGACCGGATCGTCCTCAACGAAAGGTAACGGTAGCACCACGGAGCGCATTGGAGAGGGCAAATTCAGGAGCGGTCGAGGAATTTGTCGAGGACCCTGACGCCGAAGCGCAGCCCGTCCACCGGGACGCGCTCGTCGATTCCATGGAACATTCCGGAAAAGTCCAACTCTGGGGGCAATTTGAGGGGCGCGAAGCCGAAGCAGCGCATTCCGAGCCGCGCGAACGACTTGGCGTCCGTCCCGCCGCTGAGGCAGTACGGCACCGGCAGCGCACCCGGATCCTCCGAGGTCAGCGCCGCCTCCATCGCCGCGACGAGCGCCCCCTCGTAGTCGGTCTCCACCGCGTGGTCATGGTGGACGAAATCGCGCTGGACGTCCGGGCCGAGAAGTTCGTCCACTACCGCGAAGAACTCCGCCTCATATCCGGGAAGGAACCGTCCGTCCACCTGAGCGGTGGCGGTCTGCGGAATCACATTCGTCTTGTAACCGGCGTCCAGCCGCGTCGGATTGAGCGTGTTCCGCAGCGTCGCCCCGATCATCCGCGCCAGCGGCCCGATCTCCTCAAGGCACTTTTCCGGACGTTCCGGGTCGAATTCCACCCCGTACGCCATGCAGGCCCGCTCCAGGAAGGCCCGCACCGACTTCGTCAGCCGCACCGGGAACTCGTACGTCCCCAGCCTCTCGACGGCCCCCGCCAGCGCGGTGACCGCGTTGTCCGGATGCACCATCGACCCGTGCCCGGCCGTCCCTACAGCGGTCAGGTTCATCCACGCGATGCCCTTCTCCGCCGTCTCGATCAGGTACATGCGCCGGTCACCGGGCACCGTCAGGCTGAACCCGCCGACCTCCCCCACGGCCTCGGTGCATCCCTCGAACAGCTCCGGATGCTCCCGCACCAGCCACTGCGCGCCCCACTTGCCCCCGGCCTCCTCGTCGGCAAGAAACGCGAGCACCACGTCCCTGGGGGGCTTGCGCCCCTCCCGCAGCCGCTGCCGCACCACCGCGAGGATCATCGCGTCCATGTCCTTCATGTCCACGGCGCCGCGGCCCCAGACGCAGCCGTCCGCGATCTCCCCGCCGAACGGGTCCCGCGTCCAGTCCTCCTTGCGCGCCGGCACGACGTCGAGGTGCCCGTGCAGCAGCAGCGCGTCCCGCCCAGGGTCCTCGCCCTCGATCCGCGCCACGAGGCTGGCCCGCCCCGGATGCGACTCCAAGATCCGCGACTCCAGCCCGACCTCGTCGAGCCGCTCCGCGACGTACTCCGCCGCCGCCCGCTCCCCCGGCCCGGAGTGGTCCCCGGGGTTGCTGGTGTCGATCCGGATGAGCTCCTGGCAGAGCCGGACGACCTCGTCCTCAGCGGTCGGCTGCCGATCCACAGTGATCACCTCGCGTCCTCGCGTACCGTCCCATGGTGCCCCGACGATCGACTTCGCCGCGACTCGTCTCCTTTGGTACAGTGAAGCCCGCCGCAGCCACGCTGCGGCCTGCGACCAGGTCCGGGTGGCGGAATAGGCAGACGCGCTAGCTTGAGGTGCTAGTGCCCTTC
>NZ_JBIQHY010000222.1:0-3302 GCF_044508335.1 Actinomadura sp. | reverse complement strand
CGATGCGCCGAAGCCGCCCCCAGACCGAAACCCTCCTCACCGCGCTCGCCACGCTGTGGACGAACGGCGTGCCGGTCGCGTGGCCGACGCTGTTCGCCCCTTGGGGCGGCCGTCCCGCCGAAGATGTGCCCGGCTACCCGTTCCAGCGGCAGCGCTTCTGGCTGGACGCGGGCACCGACCGCGCGGAGGTCGGATCTGCGGGGCTCCTCGCCCTCGACCATCCGCTGCTGCTGGCCGAAGTGGATCCCGCCGACACCGAAGCACGGATCCTCACCGGAACGCTGTCCCTGGCCGCCCACCCGTGGCTCGCCGACCACCGGATCGGGGGCGCCGTGCTCTTGCCCGGCACCGCCTTCCTGGAACTGGCGCTCCAGGCCGGTGACGCGGTCGGCTGCGGCGTCCTGAGCGATCTGACCTTGGCGCTCCCCCTGGTCGTCCCGGAGCAGGGCCGAGTTCAGCTCCAAGTCGTGGTGTCGGCCCCGGACGCGGAGCGCCGCCGGACCGTCGAGATCCACTCCCGTCCGGCGGAGCCCGCGGACCTCGCCGAGTGGACCCGGCACGCCTCGGGCACGTTGCGCACCTCCGCGGCGCGGGCACCGCAGACGCACTGGGCGCAATGGCCCCCCGCCGAGGCCGTGCCGGTCAGCCTGGACGGCCTCTACGAGCGGATGGCGGAACTCGGCCTGGAATACGGCCCCGCGTTCCGCGCCCTCCGGTCCGCCTGGAGCCACGACGGCGCGATCCTCGCCGAGATCCGGCTGGACGAGCCGCTGCGGCGCGACGCCACAGGCTACGGCCTGCACCCCGCCGCGCTGGACGCGGCGCTGCACGCGATCGGCGCCGGCGGCCTCGCGAGCGCCGGAGTGCCGTTCTCCTGGTCGGACGTCGAACTGCACACCGCCGGGGCCTCCGGAACCCTCCGGGTCCGGGTCGCCCCCGCCGGCCCCGACACCGTCAGCCTCCATCTGGCAGACGAGTTCGACACCCCCGTCATCTCGGTGGGCTCCCTGGTGACCCGGCCGTTCAGCGGCGACCGGATCCGCTCGCCCCGGACGGGTGCCCGCGTGTTCCGGCTGGGCCGGGCACCGGTCGAAGTCCCGGACGGCGTGGACGCCCCGGCGTTCGCGCGGTACGCCGGGGCCGCCGAGCTGACCGCCGCGACCGGCGACGGCCTGGTGCCGGCGGACGCCACCGTCGTGCTCACCGTGACTCCCGCCCCGGCGGCTGAGCTCGGCACCGAGCTGACGGCCATGCTCGACGTGTTCCAGGCAGTGCTGGAGTCCGGGCACCAGCAGCCGCTGGTGCTGCTGGGGGACACCGACGACCTCGTGACCGCGAGCGTGTGGGGGCTGGCCCGATCCGCGCAGGCCGAGAACCCCGGACGGCTCGTCCTCATCGACACCGACACCGAACTGCCCGATCAGACCCTCGCTGGCCTGCTCGCCACCGGCGAACCACAGCTGATCGTGCGCGGCGACCAGGTGACCGCCCCGCGGCTGGAGCGGACGCCCGCCGGTACGCCGCCCGCCGACCCCGCCGAGGCCGCCGATGCCGGGCCGGGCACGACCCTGATCACCGGCGGCACGGGGCTGCTCGGGTCCGCGCTCGCCCGGCACCTCGCCGAGCACCACGGCGCGCGCCATCTCCTGCTCACGAGCCGGCGGGGCATGGAGGCGCCCGGCGCCCGGGAGCTCGCGGCGGAACTGCGGGAACTCGGCGCGGACGTGCGGATCGAGGCGTGCGACGTGGCGGACCGGGCCGCCCTCGCCGCGCTGCTCGCCACGGTCCCGGCCGACCGTCCGCTCCGCTCCGTCGTGCACACCGCCGGAGTGCTCGACGACGCGCCCATCGGCGGACTGAGCGGCGAACGGCTCGCCACGGTGCTGCGGCCGAAGGCGGAGGCGGCCTGGCACCTGCACGAACTGACCCGCGACGCCGGCCTGGACGAGTTCGTCGTGTACTCCTCCACGGCCGGGCTGCTCGGCAGCCCGGGCCAGGGCAACTACGCGGCGGCCAACGCCTTCCTCGACGCCCTCGCCCGGCACCGCAGGTCGGCCGGGCTGCCCGCGCTCTCGCTCGCGTGGGGACTGTGGGCGGACGGCGGCATCACCGGCGGCCTCGGCGCGGAGGCCACCGCCCGGCTGGCGCGCGGCGGCCTGGTGCCGATGGCCGTGGACGAGGCCCTGGCCCTCTTCGACGCCGCCGTGAACCTGGCGCGGGAGGAACGGGACGAGGCGCTGCTGGTGCCGGCGAGGTTCGAGCCGGCCGCGCTCGCGGACCTGGCGGACCAGGGCGCGCTCGCGCCGGTGCTGCGCGACCTCGCGCCGCGGCGCCGCGGCTCCGCCGGCCGGGTGGAGCCCGGATCGTTCGCCGCCCGCCTGGCCGCCCTCCCACCGGACCGGCGCGACCGCGAGATGCTCGATCTGGTCCGCGCGCAGGCGGCCCGCGCGCTGGGCCTCGCCGACCTCGGCCAGGTCGGCCCCGACCAGTCGTTCAAGGAACTCGGGCTCGACTCGCTCATGGCGGTCGAGCTGCGGAACGGCCTGGCCGCGATGACCGGCCTGCGGCTCCCGGCGACGCTGGTGTTCGACCACCCGACCGCGGCCGAACTGGCCCGCTTCCTGCTCACCGAACTGCCCGGCGCGTCCCCCCGCCCGGCCGCCGCACCGGCCGCCGCACCCGCGACGGCGACCGACGACCCCATCGTGATCGTCGGCATGGCGTGCCGCTACCCGGGCGGCGTCCGGACACCGGAGGACCTGTGGAGCCTCGTCGCCGAGGGCCGCGACGGCATCACGCAGTTCCCCGACAACCGCGGATGGGACGTCGAAGGGCTCTACCACCCCGACCCCGACCACCACGGCACCTCGTATTCGCGAGAGGGCGGCTTCCTCCACGAAGCAGGGGAGTTCGACGCCGACTTCTTCGGGATCTCACCGCGTGAGGCGCTGGCGATGGACCCGCAGCAGCGGCTGCTGCTGGAGGTGTCGTGGGAGGCGATCGAGCGCGCCGGCGTCGACCCGACCTCGCTGCGCGGCAGCCGCACCGGCGTGTTCGCCGGAGTGATGTACCACGACTACGCCTCAGGACTCACCGATCTCCCCGAAGACCTGGAGGGATACATCGGGATCGGCGGAGCCGGCAGCGTGATCTCCGGGCGGGTGGCGTACTCCCTGGGCCTGGTGGGTCCCGCCGTCACGGTGGACACGGCGTGCTCCTCATCGCTGGTGGCGCTGCATCTGGCCGGTCAGGCGCTGCGTTCGGGCGAGTGCGATCTGGCGCTGGTGGGCGGCGTCACGGTG
>NZ_JBIQHY010000107.1:18846-23979 GCF_044508335.1 Actinomadura sp. | reverse complement strand
CCTCCGGCTGGTTGAGGACATTGATTCGGGATTGACCGTGCTGTGAGAAGACAGTCTCTTCCAGCTCATACGAGGGGTGCTTTTGGCGCCAGCGGAGGGCGGCTTTGCCCAGGTCTGCCAGGATGGCGCTGCTCCATTTGATGTTCGGGGCGCTCAGCTTGACCAGGAGGGCTTGGCCGGGCATGTCTGCGCCGGCGGGGCCCAGGGCCTTCGCGGCTATGCCTTCCGTCTCCTTCTTGCGGGAGAGGGCTGCTAGGGCTGTGCCCAGGTCGCCTACCGTCTTTTTGTCTTCGGGTGTCAGGCCGCTGGTTTTGCTCAGTTGGTGGAGGCGGTAGGGGAGTTTGCCTGCGGAGCCCGGTGGGATGTTGGCGAAGAACGTCGCCAGGTAGGCGGTGTTCTTGCTGTTCTCGCGGAGGGTGCGGGCTATCTCCGACATGATCGCCGGGGTGCCCGAGCCCGGGTGGGTCGTGTGCTTCAGCCATGTGCGGGCCTGGAGGCGGGCCAGGTCGGTCATCTCCTTGGAGCCGAAGCGTTCCAGGTCGGGGATCTCGATCACCGGGCCTTGGATCAGCGGGGTCGCGGTCACCTCTGTCTCGGCCAGGGCGTACATGATGCGGGTGCGCATGCGGGCGGCCTGGGTGCGGCACCAGGCGGCGGCGTTGTCGCAGGACGTGGTGCTCGGGATGTCCGGGTGGGCGAGGGCCAGGTGGCCGCGGATCATCTTGGCGCGGTGGGGGAGGTCTGCCGCGGCGCGGGTCAGCGCCGTTTCCAGGCGTTCTAAGGCGGACGGGGAGACCGAGGCGACGCCGGGCTTGCCGGCGGGAGGGGTGACCCGGGGGATCTCCGGCGGGGTCAGGACGAGCGGGACCTGGTTGAAGCGGACGACCGTGCGCTGCACCTCCAGCATCATGCGGTTGAGCGCCCGGTTGTGGCCCTGAAGGTCGGTGGTGAACGCGGCGGCGGAGCCGCCCTGCCAGGTCTGCGGTCCCATGAGGCGGGTCACCTCGGACATCGCGCTGGAAATCGCCTGGAGTTCGGCGTCCACGGCGCGGGCGTCGATCTTCAGGGTCATGACCCGCCTCCTTTCGCCCTGTGGACGGTAGTGAAAGGTGAGGCGGCAGGAGCGGAAGCGGTGTTTCGGGCGGGGTGTATCCCGGGTTTATTCGCGGGAGAGGGCCCGGGTCGCGCCGGCGGCGACGGTGAGGCCGAGGATCAGGCCCGCGGCGACGATGAAGTTCGCGATCCACTGGTAGATGCCCTTGGGGGCGAACTCGATCTCCTGGCCGAGGCTGCCGATGGGGAGGAGCAGGTCGAGGGTGTAGAAGAAGGCGTTGAAGTGTGGTTTGTGGCCTTCGTCCAGGACGTCCGGCTGGTGGATGGAGAAGACGATCGTGCCGAAGGCGAGGAGGCCGACCAGCCAGCTCGCGGCGCGGAAGGGACGGTAGCCGTAGCCCACCAGGACGTCCTGCAGCCAGCCGACGATCTTGCGGGGGAGGCCCTGGGTCTTGCGGCGGTCGCGGGCCTTGGCGAGCAGGACGGAGCGGCCGTCGGCGTCCAGGCCGAGGGAGCGGTAGGTCTGCGCGAGGCGCTCGTAGGGCTGCGGGGCGTAGCCGTCGGTGTCGCGGCGCAGCCAGGCCAGGCGCTCGCGGGCGGTGAGGGGCGGTTCGAGCGTCTCGTACTGCAGGCCGTCGAGCTGGAGGCGCTCCGGCCAGGAGGCGGCGTCGTCGCGGAGCAGGTTGATGCGGGCGTAGGAGAGGTCGGCGGTGCCCTTGATCGGCTCGGCGGTGCGCAGGAGGAGCTCTTCGGCCTGGACGCGCTGCAGGCTGAGGGCCGTCCCGGTCTCGTGGCGCAGGCGGGCGTCGCGCAGGCTGAGCTGGCCGGTGACGCGGGCGCCGGAGAAGCTGACGGCGCCGGCGGCGGTGAAGCCGTCCGAGCAGTAGACGTCGGTCTCGACGGCGAGGTCGTCGGCGTTCAGGGCGGTGCGCTGGGGCGCGGACAGCTTCGCGCCGACGAAGGAGAGGTAGCCGCCGACGCTGGCGCCGCGGAGCCTGACCTCGCCCTCGGCGGCGAAACCGCCGTCGCAGAACACGTTCGCGGCCACGTCCAGGCGGCTGGCGTACAGGGCGACGCCGGACGGGTTGTACAGCCGCGCGCCCCGGAAGATCAGCTGGCCGCCGATGCGGGCGCCGGGCAGCCGGACCTCGCCGTTGGCGATGAAGCCCTGGTCGCAGTAGACGTTCGCCTCGACGGAGAGGCGGTCGGCGAGCAGCGCGTCCCCGCCCGGGTTGGTCAGCTGGACGCCCGACATGTTCAGGATGCCGGTGATGTTCGCCCCGTCCAGCCACAGGCCGCCGTTGATCCGGCTGCCCTCCAGCCAGAGGTGGCCGTCCACGCGGGTGCCGGACGCGACCAGGCCCGGCAGCCGGCAGCGCATCAGGTGGACGCTGTTCATGCTCGCCCAGTACAGGTGCGGCGCCTCGTCGAACGCGCAGCCGGTCAGGGCCAGCGGGACGGCGACCTCCGCGTGCCCGAGGTTCAGCGAGCCGGTGATGCGCGCGCCGGCGAGCCGGACGGCGGCGACCTGCCCCGGCTCGGGCTCCACCGCGCCGACCAGGAGCGCGACGAGGACCTCGGCCCTGACCACCCGGTCGGGCCCCCAGCGGTCGGCCTGCCCGATGTCGTCGAGCGCCGGGTCGCCGGTCGACAGGTCGATGGATTCGCCCTTCGGGAACGCCTTCCACAGGCGGCGCTCCGAGGGGGTCAGGTCCTCGATGTTCATCGGGTGGCTCCGGGGGATGGGACGGCTCGTGAAGAGCCATGGTGCCGTACCCTTCAGATCGTAAGGAAAAGCGCAGATCAGTGGAGGGGGCGGTCGTGGCGCGTGTCGTCGTGGACGTCATGCTCAAGCCGGAGATCCTCGACCCGCAGGGCCAGGCGATCGCCAGGAAGCTGCCGCAGATGGGGTTCGACGGTGTGGTCGCGGTCCGGCAGGGCAAGCGGTTCGAGGTCGAGCTGGAGGGCGACGCGGACGAGGAGGCCCTGGAGCGGGTCGGCAAGATCGCCGAGACGCTGCTCGCCAATCCGGTCATCGAGAACTACGAGGTTCGCGTTCTCTGACCGGCATCGTCCGGAAATGGCGCAGAATACTGTTCGGTATCACTTCGGAGTTGGTCCGTTCCAAACCGTTGTGCCGCGCCGTGAGATTTCCCGGAAAGACCCGCGAGTATAGCGATTACGGAGTATTCCGCCGGGGAAGTGTTAGCTCCGTCGAGTCGTCGAGCGCGCTCCGGGGCCGGGGGACACGGTCGGGAAGCCCGGGGCCATGACACGAGGTGTCCGGGTGGATATGAGGTTCTCGCTCGCGCTGCCGCGCGCGGCGCTGAGCGTCCCGGTGATCCGGCGTCTGGTGGGGGACGCCCTGCGGGGGCTCGGCGTCTCCGAGGACTGCGTCGACGACGTGCTGGTCGCCGCCTCCGAGGCGTGCACGAACGTCGTCCAGCACGCGCGCGCGTCGGGGGAGTACGAGGTGACCGGGCACGTCGACGACGGTGTGTGCCTTCTCACCATCACGGACTGGGGGCGCGGCCTCCGCGCGGCCCCCGCCGAGGAGCGGGACGCGTTGGCCGAGTCCGGACGCGGGATTAAGATCATGCGGGCGCTGGTGGACGACCTGGACATCGACTCGTCCCCCGACCGGGGCACCGTCGTTCACCTGCGGAAGCGGCTGACCTGGAGCGACGAGGCACTGGTACGGCGACTCGACGCCCGCCTCATGCACAACGCCGGGTAGATTAGGACGCGCGCGGGGGGTATGCGACGCGCAGCGGGGTTGAGCGGCGGAGGAGATTCCGACCGTCCCGGCCGCACCTCATTTCGGAGGAACAGAACAGATGGACGCTGCCCGGGTAGGCATCATCACCTTTCCCGGTTCGCTGGACGACAAGGACGCCGCACGCGCCGTCCGGCTGTCCGGCGCCGAGCCGGTCGCGCTCTGGCACGGGGACCACGACCTGCAGGGCGTCGACGCCGTCGTGCTGCCCGGCGGGTTCTCCTACGGGGACTACCTGCGCGCCGGGGCGATCGCCCGGTTCGCGCCGCTGATGACCGAACTGGTCGCCGCCGCCGGCGCGGGGCTGCCCGTCCTCGGCATCTGCAACGGCTTCCAGGTGCTGTGCGAGTCGCACCTCCTGCCGGGGGCGCTGCTGCCGAACGCGGGCCTGCACTTCGTCTGCCGCGACCAGCGGCTGCGCATCGAGAACGCCGGCACCGCCTGGACGAGCGAGTACAGCGAGGGCCAGGAGGTCGTGATCCCGATCAAGAACCGGGACGGCCGCTACACCGCCGACCGGGAGACCCTGATCGAGCTGGCCGACACCGGCCGGATCGTCGCCCGCTACGTCGACCTGAACCCGAACGGCTCCCTCGACGACATCGCCGGCATCTGCAACGAGGCCGGCAACGTGGTCGGGCTCATGCCCCACCCCGAGCATGCCGTGGAGTCGCTGACCGGTCCGTCCACAGACGGGCTCGGTTTCTTCACCTCCATTGTCAAGAGACTGGTCAACGCATGAGTGAGCAACGGCCCCACGCTTCCGGACGCGCCACCCGGGACGCCTCCGACGAACCGTCGATGGAGTGGCTCGGGGAGCTCAAGTCCGACGCGGACGACCCCGAGCTCCAGCCCGTCAACCCCGCGGTGACCCAGGGCTTCAAGGCCATCATCGAGGAGGACCGGAACGCGGGCCCGGCCGCCCGGCCGGCGCCGCAGGACCCCGCCGCTCCGGCGGCTCCCGGGCCGTTCACGGGCCCGATGCCGGTGCTGGACGGCGAGCGGCCCGCGCCCACCCCGGGCGCCCTCGCGGGCCCCGAGCAGGAGTTCGCCCGTGCCCTGGAGGAGGAGCGCGCCGCCGCCGACCCCTCCTCCACCGCGGCCGACCCGTCTCTGACGTTGCCCGACATGAACGGGTTCGCCGGTCCCCGGCCGCCGTCCCAGCCGGGCGGCTCCGGCACCGGCCCGCAGCCCGCCGTCAGCTCCAGCACAGGCCCCCAGCCCGCCGTCGGCTCGGGGACGGGGCCTCAGCCCGCCGTAGGCTCCGGCACCGGGCCTCAGCCCGCCGTAGGCTCCGGCACCGG
>NZ_JBIQHY010000107.1:16150-18746 GCF_044508335.1 Actinomadura sp. | reverse complement strand
CCCGTCGTCAACACCGGCCCGCTGCTGCCCGTGCGCGCCGAAGGCCGCGGGACGGGCCCGCAGCCCCGCGTGGGCCACGGCACCGGTCCGCAGCCGGCCGTCGGCCCGGGCACCGGCCCCCAGCCCGCGCTCGGTCCCGGCACCGGCCCGATCCCGACGGTCGAGACCGCCGCCGGCCCGCAGCCCTTGGCGCGGGGGACAGGTCCAATGCCCGCGATCGAGGGGTCCGGCCCGGCCGGCCACGGCACCGACACCGTCGCCATCGCCGCCGCCACCCCCGAGCGTGCGCAGCCGTACGCCGAGCTGGGGATGAACGACGAGGAGTACCGGCGCGTCCGGCACATCCTCGGGCGCCGTCCAACGTCGGCGGAGCTGGCGATCTACTCCGTCATGTGGAGCGAGCACTGCTCCTACAAGAGCTCCAAGGTGCACCTGCGCCAGTTCGGCGACAAGGCCCCGAAGACCGACAAGCTCCTCGTCGGCATGGGGGAGAACGCCGGTGTCGTGGACATCGGCCACGGCTGGGCGGTCACCTTCAAGGTGGAGTCGCACAACCACCCGTCCTACGTGGAGCCGTACCAGGGCGCCGCGACGGGCGTCGGCGGGATCGTGCGCGACATCATGTCGATGGGGGCCCGTCCCATCGCCGTCATGGACTCGCTCCGTTTCGGCCCGGCGGACGCCCCCGACACCCAGCGCGTCCTGCCCGGTGTGGTGGCGGGCGTGGGCGGCTACGGGAACTCCCTGGGCCTGCCCAACATCGGCGGTGAGACCGTCTTCGACGCCTGCTACGAGCAGAACCCGCTCGTGAACGCGCTGTGCGTCGGCGTGATGAAGCACGAGGACATCAAGCGCGCCGCGGCCCCCGGCCCCGGCAACAAGGTGATCCTGTTCGGCGCCCTCACCGGGCCGGACGGCATCGGCGGCGCGTCCGTCCTCGCGTCGGCCACGTTCGACGACGAGTCGCACCAGAAGCGGCCGTCGGTCCAGGTGGGCGACCCGTTCATGGAGAAGCTCCTCATCGAGTGCTGCCTGGAGCTGTTCAACGAGGACCTCGTGGTCGGCATCCAGGACCTCGGCGCCGCCGGCGTGTCGTGCGCGACGACGGAGCTGGCCGCGGCCGGCACCGGCGGCATGCACGTCGACCTGGACGCCGTCCCGCTCCGCGACGAGACGCTCCTCCCCGAGGAGATCCTCATGAGCGAGTCGCAGGAGCGCATGATGGCGGTGGTCGAGCCCGGCAAGGTCGACCGCTTCATGGAGATCTGCGAGCGCTGGGAGATCCCGGCGACGGTCATCGGCCAGGTCACCGACACGCGCCGCCTGGTGATGACGTGGCGGGGCGAGACGATCGTCGACATCCCGCCGGTCACGGCCGTCGACGAGGGCCCGGTCTACAACCGCCCGCTCCAGCCCCCGCAGGACCTCGGCGCCCTGCAGGCCGACACGCCGGGGCGGCTCACGCGCCCGTCCAACGGCGAGGAGCTGCGCCGGACGGTCCTGTGGCTGGCCGGGTCCCCGAACCTGGCCAGCAAGACGTGGGTGACGTCGCAGTACGACCGGTACGTGCTCGGCAACACCGTCTCGGCGATGCCGGAGAACGCGGGCGTGGTGCGCGTCGACGACGAGTCCGGGCTGGGCATCGCGCTCTCCCTGGACGGCAACGGCCGCTACACGCGCCTCGACCCGTACTCCGGCGCCCAGCTCGCCCTGAGCGAGGCGTACCGCAACGTCGCGGCGACCGGGGCGCGTCCCCTGGCCGTCACCAACTGCCTCAACTTCGGCTCCCCGGAGGACCCGGGCGTCATGTGGCAGTTCGCGCGGGCGGTCGAGGGCCTGGCGGACGGCTGCCAGTACCTGGGCATCCCGGTCACGGGCGGCAACGTCAGCTTCTACAACCAGACGGGCGACGTCCCGATCAACCCGACGCCGGTGATCGGCGTCCTGGGCGTCCACGACGACGTCCGCCGCCGGGTGAACATGTCGCTGACCACCGACGGCGCCACGATCGCGCTGCTCGGCGAGACGCGCGAGGAGTTCGGCGGCTCGGAGTGGGCGCACGTCGTCTACGGGCACCTGGGCGGCCTGCCGCCGCTGGTCGACCTGAAGGCGGAGGCGGCGCTGGCGTCCGTCATGGTCAGCGCCATCCGGGACGGGCTGGTCACGGCCGTGCACGACCTGTCGGACGGCGGCCTGTCGCAGACCCTCGTCGAGTCGTGCCTGCGCGGCGGCCTCGGCGCCCGCATCACGCTGCCGGGCGACCCGTTCGTGACGCTGTTCAGCGAGTCGGTGGCCCGCGCCATGGTCGTGGTCACCCCGGGCGCGGAGAGCCGCCTGGCGGCCCTCTGCGAGTCCGCGGGCGTCCCCGTGGCCCAGCTCGGCGTGGCGGGCGGCGACGCCCTCCACGTGACGGGACGCGGCCAGGACGGCGACCAGCAGGAGCTGTTCAGCATCAGCCTGTCGGAGCTCCGCGAGGCCCACGAGCGCATGCTCCCCAGCTACGCCGACTGACCGGCGCGCAGCCGAAAGGGGCGCCCCCGCGAACCCGGGGGCGCCCCTTACGCGTCCTACGTCCGCGTCGTCCGACGACCGCGTC
>NZ_JBIQHY010000107.1:0-16050 GCF_044508335.1 Actinomadura sp. | reverse complement strand
GAACCCGGGGGCGCCCCTTACGCGTCCTACGTCCGCGTCGTCCGACGACCGCGTCGTCCGACGACCGCGTCTATCCGCGTCCGTCTAGAAGACGGAGATGTGGACGTGGTCGTAGTGGTTGGCGGTGACGCCGCCGCGGTTCTCCATCATGCGCCAGCCGGGGCTGCGCATGTCGTAGATGCGCTGGCGCCAGATGACGTACTTGATGCCGAGGGCGCTCGCGTGGGCGATGGCGTACTCGGCGGTGCGGTCGCCCAGGGCCTTCGCGGAGCCGCTCGCCATCACGCCGCCGGTCGTCACCATGAAGTCGCAGGCGTGGCCGGTGCCGTGGTCCTGCGGGTCGCCGGTGAGCCGCACGCAGCCGATCGTGGGGAACGGGCCCATTTCCAGGTCGATGGTGTTCTTCACCTTGAGCATGCGGGGCGTGACGCCGCCCATGCCGATGCTCGGCGACTCCGGCTTGTACTTCTTGACGAGCTTCTGGATCTGGGCCTTGCGGCTCTGCAGGTCCTTGATCTCCTTTTTGAGCTCCGTCATCTTCTCCTGGGCCTTCTTGCGCGCGGCCGCCTGGTCGTCGACGAGCTTCTGGATCTGCGCGACCTTCGCCGCCTTGTTCTGCGCGAGGTGGCTCACCAGCGTGGCGTTGCTGAGCAGGTCGGTGGGGTCGGCGTCGGCCAGGAAGGTGACGGTGGGGTCCTCCCCGCCGGTCATGTACTGGGTCGCGGCGAGCTGCGCGACGAGGTTGCGCGCCTCGACGAGGTCCTTCTTCAGGCCGTTCGACTTGATCAGGGCCTTCTGGGCGGCGTACTGGGCGTCCTTCAGCTTCGCGAGGTCGCCGCCGTACTCCTTGTCGAGCTTCTGGATCTGGCGGTTCAGCTTGTTGAACTTGGCGCTGTCGCCCGGGTCCATGGGGGCGTACGCGGGCGGGGACGCGTTCGCGGCGGGGGTGGCGGTGCCGAGCAGCGGCAGCGCGGTGGCGATGGCCACGAGAGCCGTGGCGGTGCGTAGTCCACCTCGCCGGCGCGCGGTCGCCCGACAGGTGGAGCCGGGGGTCTCCACGTGTTCTCCTCTCGTCATGGCCGTAGGTGCGTCTTTCGTTGGTACGGAAGTCCGGAGGCCGGAAGGTCAATGGGCGCTGAAGAACGTCCGGCGTGGCCAAGGGTAGACCCATGGGCCTGGTGAGACGGCGCGGTACGCGAGAAGCCCGGCTCCCCTGCTGGGAGCCGGGCCATCTTACGTGACGGGTCTCACAGCGTGCCCTTGTAGAGCAGCCTGTTGGCCTGCGAGCGCAGCCGCTTGAGGCTGTGGGTGGAGTTGTCGTTCAGCCACTTCTGCACCGTCGGGAAGTTCGCCGTCTTGTGCGTGGACAGGTACAGCGCCGCGACGCCGCTCACGTAGGGGGTCGCCATGGACGTCCCGCTGAGCTTCTGGGCGTTGCCGCCGGGCCAGGTGGACCAGACGCCGTAGCCGGGCGCGTTGATGTCGACGCACTTGCCCCAGTTGGACCACGTCGCGCGGTTGTCGTACGTGGTGGTCGCGCCGACCGCCATGACCCAGCCCGCGCTGGACGGGGAGAACTTGCAGGCGTCCTTGTTGTCGTTGCCGGCGGCGACGGACACGAACACGCCGGACTTCGACAGGTTCGTCACGGCGGTGTTCAGCGCCGAGGACTTCGGCCCGCCGAGCGAGAGGTTCGCCACGGCCGGCTTGGCGGCGTGCGTGCGCACCCAGTTGACGGCGGCGATGACGTCCGACACCGAGCCGGCGCCGTCGCAGTCGAGGACGCGCACCGCGCGCAGCTTCACGCCCTTGGCCGCGCCGTAGGTCTTGGAGCCGAGGATGCCCGCGACGTGGGTGCCGTGGCCGTTGCAGTCGCCGCCGTTGCCGCCGAACCTGCTGGCCGCCCAGGCGACGGAGGCGCGGCCCCCGAAGTCGGGGTGGGTGACGTCGATGCCGCTGTCGATGACGTAGGCGCTGACGCCGCTGCCGGTCGACTTGTAGGTGTAGGTCTTCGAGAGCTTCCGGGAGCGCTGGTCGATGCGGTCCAGGCCCCACGGCAGGGGGTACTTCTGCGTCGTGTTCGCCCGGACGACCTGGTCCTGCTCGATCGCGGCGACGCGGCGGTCGTTGCGCAGCTTGTTCAGCTGGTCGCCGCTCAGCTTGGCGGCGAAGCCGTTCAGCACGCCGTCGAAGCGCTTGACGCCCGCGGCCCTGACGTTCTTGGCGGCGGCGTCGGCGGACGCTCCGGGCTTCAGCGTGACGATGTACTGGCCGGGCACGGGGGTGCCCTGCGCCGCGGTCACCTTCACGAGGGACGAGGAGTCGTCGGCGAGCACGGGGAGCGCCGCGGCGGCGCCCAGGCTCGTCGCGACCGCGCCGGCCAGCAGCAGCCTTCGGTGGACAGCCCGCAAGGCCTCTCCTTCTGCAGGGGGACCACGCGCGTCGGGCCCCGTTACATGATCGATGATCTCGATCGAAGGGAAACTTTAGCGGAACTGTCCTGATTTGATGCGACAAATTGGACGCGATGCCAGATGTGGCTTTTCCGTTGCCAGAACGGGCCCGCGTCCGGACCGGGACGGCCGCCCGAGCGGGTCAGGCGCGGCTGAGCTTGCCCCCGTAGCCGAGGTTCGTGCCCGGCCTGCTCCACGTGTACTGGAGCGTCCCGTCCGGCTGCCGCGTGATCTCGACGACCCCGCTCGTGCACGGTTTGCCGATGGCCAGGTTCATCTTCAGCGCGCTCTCCGTGCCCCTGGTCAGCGTCAGGGTGCCGGTGCACCCCTCACGCGGATACACCGCGCGCGCCGTGGTGCCGCCCGCCTCGAACGTGACCTCCAGCGGGAAGGACACGTTGCGGTTGGTGTTGACCATGTCGCCCTTCCAGGTCCCCCCGAATGAGGCGGGGATCGTGGTCACCGGGCGGTTGTTGGACGCGTTCGCGCTGTCCGGGGGCGCCCCGTTGTCGGCCTTGAGCTGAGGCCACAGCACCAGCGCGATGATGGCGATGCCCACGCCGACGCCGATGAACAGCGAGAGGGCGAGGCCGAGCACGTGGTTGCCGGGGCGCCGCATACGCGCGATGGACGACAGCGGTGAAGAACGCCGCCGGCCGCCGTCCCGCCCGTGGCCGAGGCCCGGGATGAGGTGCGGCTCGGAGACGTTCAGGTGGTCGTGCGGGCCGACGGCGTCGAAGGTGGCCGTCGGGTCGGGGCCCACCGGGTCGAACGTCGCGGTCGCGTCGTGGCCGACCGCGTCGAACTTCGCGGTCTGGTCCGCCGGCACGTGCTCGTCCCGCCGGTCCGCGCCCGGACGGTCGTGGCTCACCGCGCCGAAGATGGCGGTCGCCTCGAAGGCCGCGGGGTCGAGATCGGCCGCGAGCGGCTCCGGCTCGGGCGCGGGCTCCTGGCGGGGCCTGCGGGTGCGCGAGAGCTTGCCGAGCAGGGGGATGGACGGCGACGCGGCCTCCCGCGCCGGCTCCGGCGGCCCTGGCGGCATGGGCGGCGGCATGGGCGGCGCCTGGGGTACGTGAGGTGCGGGCGGCGTCCCCATGGGAGGACGCGGCGGCGGCACCGTCGGCGGCACGTTCGGTTGGGCCGGCCCACCGGCGGCCAAGGCGCGCCCCTCCTCCACCGTCGAAGGCGGCATCCGGCTGGGCAGCGGGCTGCCCGCCCCAAGGAGCCGGTCGAGAATCTGCGGTGCCGTAGGGCGGTCTGCCGGATCCTTCGCGAGAGCACTCGCCAGCACATCGCGCAGGGAATCGGGGACGACCGACAGTTCCGTCTGGCCGTAGAGGATGCGCTGCATCACCTCGTGGGGCGAGCCCTCCCCGAACGGGGGCCGGCCCGTGGCGGCGAACAGAAGGGTCGATGCCCACGCGAACACGTCCGCGGCAGGGCCGATGCCCGTGCCCCGCAGCTGCTCCGGGGCCTTGTAGGACGGGTCGTCGGTGATGTGCCCCGTGAAGGCGACGTTCACGGCTTCCAGAGCGCGCGCGATGCCGAAGTCGGCCATCCGCGGCCCGTCCCGCCCCAGGAGGACGTTCCCGGGCTTCAGGTTGTGGTGGAGGGCACCCGCCCGGTGGACGGCCGCGAGCGCGACCGCCATGCCGACGGCCACCCGCTCGACGACGGCGCCGCCGCGCCTGCCCTCCTCGTCGACGAGCCGCTGGAGGGACGGGCCGTCCACCCACTCGCTCACCACGTAGGGGCGGTCGCCGTCCACGTCGGCGGCCAGGATCGCCGCCGTGCAGAACCCGGAGACCTTCCGGGCGGGGGAGAGCGCGCCGGCGAACCGGGACCTCGCCACGGGCTCGCCGCTGAGCCGCACGTGCAGGACCTTCACGGCGACGTGGCCGCCGGCCGGGTCCCTGCCGAGGAAGACGGCGCCCTGCTCACCGACGCCGAGCCGGCCCGTGATCTCGAACGCGCCGAGTCTCAGCGGGTCACCCGGCTGCAGGGGCAGCGCCTCGGGCATCTGACGAACCTCCGTGTCCTCCGGGGACGCGCCCCCGGCTCCCCGCCAACTCACTCCCCATGCCTGGCACCGGGGTCCTTTTTACCGCTTGCGCACGCTCCTCGTGGGCGGCGTCCCCCGCGCCCCCTGTCCGCTCCTGCTCGTCCGTCCGCCCGGCCGACCGGGTAGCGTCGTCCGCGATGCCGCGAACTCCGCTTTCACTCGCTGTACTGAACGAGCAGCGCGCCCTGCTGGGCCTGCCGGCCCACACCGGCCCCGACGAGCCCGCCGCGCTCCGTCGCGCGGCCCTGGAGACCGTTCTCGCCGCCGCCGGGGCGGGAGGGCCGGAACCGTCCCGTCCGGTGGTCAGAGGGGCGGTGCGGTTCCTGCTCGACCGGCTCGCCGAGCTGGCCCCCGGTCGTTCGGTGGAGGTCCGGGTCCCTCCGCACGCCGCCGTTCAGTGCATCGACGGCCCGCACCATACCCGTGGTACGCCACCGAATGTGGTGGAGATGGACGCCGCGGCGTGGATCGCGCTGGCCACGGGACGGCTGGCCTGGGCGGACGCGGTCGCGGACGGACGGGTAAGGGCCAGCGGCGCGCGCGCTGACCTTTCGGGGTATCTTCCTCTGCCCATCGACTGAGGCCCCGCGGTGCGGGAGTATCCGCCTTGCTGGAGGTGATCCCCGTGCTCATCGCGCATTGGACGTTCGACGTCGCCACCGTGGACGGCCGCAGGGTCGCGGAGGCGACCGGCGCCGGACCGGCCGCCGAGCTGGACGAGACCGCCGGGATCGTCCCCGGCCGGGACGGCGAGGCGCTGTCCCTCAACGGGAACGACCGCGCCGTGATCCCCGCCGCGCCGCAGCTCGTCCTGAGCCAGGTGTTCGGGTTCAGCCTGGCGTTCTTCGTCCAGGTCACCGAGCCGCCGACCGGGGAGTGGCGCAGCCTCGTCTACAAGCCGGTGGCCGAGAACGACGCGCGGGGCCTCGGCCTGTGGCTGTATCCGGACGCGATGAGGGTGCGGGTCCAGCTGTTCACCGTCAAGGGACCGGACTACGCCGACAGCCACACAAGACTGGCCCTCGGGGAATGGGCCCATCTCGCCTTCACGGTGAACACCCAGGGCATGTTCCTCTACATCAACGGCAAGCTGGATGTGGCCGTGTCGCTGGAGCATCCCGTCGTCACACCGGCCGGACCCATCTACCTGGGCAGCGAACCCACCAAGCCAGGATTCGGCGGCCTCATGGACGACTTCCGCGTGTACGCCTCATCGCTGAACGAGGAAGCCGTACGCGCGCTCTGCGAGTGAGGCGCGATGGGCGCCTGAGCGGCGCTGTCCGATCGAGGGCTCGCCTTGGCGAACGGGAACTCCCGCTCCACGCAGCTCCTGCGGGACGCCTCGTCCGGGTAGCGCGTCTCGTCCCCGCACTGGGCGGCCTTGCTCAGCAGCCAGAACAGCGCCCCCGCTCCAATGGCGAGAGCGAGCGCGGAACAGGCGACGCCCACGACCGCCGGCCGGCGGTCAGGGTCGCGCCGCACGAGGGCGACCGTCCCGAGGACGAGCCCCACGAGGGCGGGGATCACGCCGAGCAGGCAGAGCACGAGCCCCGCCAGGCCGGTGATTCCGAGCACCTGCGAGGCCCTCGCCAGACCGCTCCGCCGGGGCGGCGCGGGCGGCGCGTAGGTCTGGTACCCGGGCAGCGTCATGTGTCCCTCCACGTGTCGTCCCTCAGATTCCCCGGCACCATGTGATGCCTGTGGTTCGGAGGAGTAAAGCTCCGTTAAGACATGCCACCGATCGGAGCAGGTGAACCGGGCATCTAGACTGATTCGCGTGCCTCTCCGTGACGGACGTCTGAGCCACGACATCGATCCTTCCGACCGCGCTCCGCAGGACGCCTGCGGGGTCTTCGGCGTCTGGGTCCCCGCCGACCAGGCGTCGCGGGCCGAGGTGAGCAAGCTCACCTACTACGGTCTCTACGCGCTCCAGCACCGCGGGCAGGAGTCGGCGGGCATCGCTGTCAGCGACGGCTCCCGCATCGTGGTGTTCAAGGACATGGGGCTCGTCGCCCAGGTCTTCGACGAGTCGGTGCTGAACACGCTGCGCGGCCACATCGCCGTCGGCCACTGCCGCTACTCCACGACCGGCTCCCCCACGTGGGAGAACGCGCAGCCCACGTTCCGGTCGACGGACGCGGGCGGGCTCGCGCTCACCCACAACGGCAACCTCATCAACACGCCGGAGCTGGCCGCGCGGCTCGAGCCGGGCATGCTGACCGCCACGACCGACACCGAGGTCCTGACCGCGCTGTTCGCGCACCACGGCGAGGGCGGCCCCATGGCGGCCGCACGGGAGATCCTCCCGGCCGCGCGCGGCGCGTACTCCCTGGTCTTCATGGACGAGGGCACCCTGTACGCGGCCCGCGACCCGGAGGGCGTCCGGCCGCTCGTCCTCGGCTCCCTGGAGGCCGCGGGCGGCTGGGTCGTGGCGTCCGAGAGCGCCGGGCTCGACATCGTCGGCGCCCGCTTCGTCCGGGAGATCGAGCCCGGCGAGCTGGTCGCGATCGACGGCGCGGGCGTGCGGTCCGAGCGGTTCGCCGAGGCGCGGCCCAAAGGCTGCCTGTTCGAGTACGTCTACCTCGCCCGCCCCGACACGGCGATCGCGGGGCGCAGCGTCCAGGCCACCCGCGTCGAGGTGGGGCGCAGGCTCGCCCGCGAGCACCCCGTCGAGGCCGACATGGTCATCCCGACGCCCGAGTCGGGCACGCCGGCGGCGATCGGCTACGCGGAGGCGTCCGGCATCCCCTACGGCCAGGGGCTGGTGAAGAACTCCTACGTCGGGCGGACGTTCATCCAGCCGTCCCAGGCGATCCGCCAGCTCGGCATCCGGCTCAAGCTCAACCCGCTGCGCGAGGCGATCGAGGGCAAGCGGCTCGTCGTGGTGGACGACTCGATCGTGCGGGGCAACACCCAGCGCGCGATCGTGTCGATGCTGCGGGACGCGGGCGCCGCCGAGGTGCACGTCCGCATCTCCAGCCCGCCCGTCGCGTGGCCCTGCTTCTACGGCATCGACTTCGCGACCCGCGCCGAGCTGATCGCGGGGAACCTCTCGATGGAGGAGATCCGCGACTCCATCGGCGCCGACACGCTCGGCTTCATCTCCCTGGACGAGCTCATCTCCGCCACGCACATCGCCAAGGACAGGCTGTGCCGGGCGTGCTTCGACGGCATCTACCCCATCCCGGTGGATCAGAACGCCCGCGGCAAGCATCTGCTGGAGGTCGGCCGGTGACGTCCTACGAGGCGGCCGGTGTCGACATCGCGGCGGGTGAGCGCGCCGTAGAGCTGATGAAGTCCCGGGTGGCCCGGTCCCGGCGCCCCGAGGTCGTGGACGACGTCAGCGGGTTCGCGGGCCTGTTCGACGCGTCCGCCCTGCTGAAGTACACGCGGCCCTTGCTGGCGACGTCCACGGACGGCGTCGGCACCAAGGTCGACCTGGCGCGGCGTCTCGGCGTCTACGACACGGTCGGGCACGACCTGGTCGGCATGGTCATCGACGACCTCGCCGTGTGCGGTGCCGAGCCGCTGTTCATGACCGACTACATCGCGTGCGGGAAGGTCGTCCCGGAACGGATCGCCGACATCGTCGGCGGCATCGCGGACGCCTGCGCCCTGGCCGGGTGCGCCCTCGTCGGCGGCGAGACCGCCGAGCACCCCGGCCTCCTGGAGGCGGACGAGTTCGACCTCGCGGGCGCGGGGACCGGCGTCGTCGAAGCCGACGAGATCCTCGGCCCGGACCGCGTCCGGGCGGGCGACGCGGTGCTCGCCATGGCGTCGTCCGGCATCCACTCGAACGGGTACTCGCTCGTCCGGCACATCCTGGCCACGACCGACCTGACCCTGGAATCCACGCCGGACGAACTTGACCGTCCTCTCGGTGAGGAACTTCTCACCCCGACGCGCATCTACGCCAAGGACTGCCTGGCGCTGACCCGGGCCGGCGGGGTGCGCGCCTTCGCGCACATCACGGGCGGAGGGCTGGCCGCGAACCTGGCACGCTCGCTCCCGGCGACCAAGGACGCCGTCCTGGACCGCTCGTCGTGGGAGGTGCCGCCGGTTTTCCGCGTCCTGCAGGCGCACGGCGGCGTCCCGCAGCCCGAGATGGACAAGACGTTCAACCTGGGCGTCGGGATGGCCGCGATCGTGAGCCCGGACGCCGCCGACGCGGCGCTCCGCCTGCTGGCCTCCCGCGGCGTCCCCGCGTGGGCCCTCGGTGAGATCGTCGAGGGCGCCGGCGGCGCCGTCCTCGCCTAGCGGCGCGGGAGCGGGAAGAACACGATGCCCGTGTGACGGGCTGAGAGGGGCGGTGAGCGCCTCTCAGCCCTCACCCGTCACACGGATGAGCGCGGGAGCGCGAGCCGCCGTAGAAGCGCGGAGAGGCGCTCTCGGCGGCCGGTGGAAACCATGGCTCACACACCCCCATGAGGAAGAACCGCGGCGAACATGCAGAAGTCACGACAAACGCCACTACCCGTCGCGAGCAGTGGCGTGCTGTCAGCCGGTCAGCCGGAGGTGCCGTCCTTGCGGGGCTCCGTGCCGTAGTCCTCGGCGTAGTCGGCGTACTTCTCGGCGAGCTCGTCGTAGGAGTCGTCGCCGGAGTCCGTGACTCCCAGTTCGTCCTTCAGGCGGTCGAGGTCCGTGTTGCCGGTGTTGTACTTGAGCTGCCGGGCAACCTTTACCTGCTTGGCCTTGGCTCGGCCGCGACCCATTGGCTCGACCCCCTCGATGGTCAGGGCTTTCGTGGGCCCATCAACGCGCGCGTGTACCACACGAACCGGTGCCTGATGAGCCATGCGTCAGTCACGGGTACAACCGTACCCGTTTTGCGCCTGGCTCGGTACATCGACGGTACGTGGCGGCGCTCCTGTTGCTGATAACAACAGTGTATCCGGTGGTCACGCGTACGTGCCAAAGCCGCCGCGGGACGGTCGTACGGTGCCCCGCGGCGGCCCTTGCAACGGTCTTGCAACGGTCTAAACGGGTCTTGGACGCCCACTGTCCGGACCCGCCGCACAGACCGGTGCGGCGTGGTTCAGAGGAGGATTCCCCGCAGCCTGCCGATCTCGGACATCCGGCGCTCCGCGAGCCGGTCGGCCGCCACCGCCGGCGGGACGCCGTCGTCGGCGGCCAGCGCGAAGATCTTCCGGGTCGTGTCGTAGATCCCGGCGGCCCGCGCCTTGGCGCGGTCGAAGTTGAAGCCCTCGATCTCGTCCGCGACCTGGATCACGCCGCCGGAGTTCACCACGTAGTCGGGCGCGTACAGGACGCCGCGGTCGGCGAGGCTCTTCTCCACGCCCGTATGGGCGAGCTGGTTGTTCGCCGCGCCGCACACGACCTTGGCCCGCAGCACGGGCACGGTCTCGTCGTTCAGGGAGCCGCCCAGCGCGCACGGTGCGTACACGTCCAGATCCGCGCGGACCAGGGCGTCGGCGTCCGCGACGACCTCCACCTCGGGATGCAGTGACCGGACCCGGTCTACCGCGGCCTCGTTCACGTCGCAGATCACGACGTCCGCGCCGTCCTCGCGCAGGTGCTCCACCAGCCGGTGGCCGACCTTCCCGACACCCTCCACCCCGACCCGCTTGCCGCGCAGGTTGGGCGCGCCCCACACGGTCTCGGCGGCGGCGCGCATGCCCTGGAACACGCCGAACGCCGTGAGGATCGACGAGTCGCCCGCACCGCCGTGCGCGACCGTCCGCCCGGTGACGAAGCGGCACTCCCGCGCCACGACGTCCATGTCCTCGCTGTACGTGCCGACGTCGCACGCCGTGTAGTAGCGGCCGTTCAGCGACTGGACGAACCGTCCGTACGCCCTCAGCATCGCCTCGGACTTGTCGATGGCGGGGTCGCCGATGATGACGGCCTTGCCGCCGCCCAGGTCGAGCCCGGCGAGGGCGTTCTTGTAGGCCATCCCCCGGGACAGGTTCAGCACATCGGCGAGCGCCTCCTCCTCGGAGTCGTACGGGAAGAAGCGGGTGCCTCCCAGGGACGGGCCCAGCGCGGTCGAGTAGATGGCGATGATGGCGCGCAGGCCGCTGGCCTCGTCCTGGCAGAAGACGACCTGCTCGTGTCGGGGTTCGGTGCCCTTGTGAGGCGCCCCGAAGACATTAGGCACGGTAGTGCCCTCCTCTCTGTCTCTAGATCAGACTAGGGCGCGCGATGGCCCCCCGTCCGCCCCCGTCTCGTGTCACGATTCGATGGTGCTTCCGTACGCCGCGTACCTACGGGTTTATGAACCGGTGACCGCCTTCCCGGAGCCTGCGCGGACCCTGTGGACGGTCTATGCCGACTCCAGGCGGCGCCCGCGGCGGATCCACGCGCTGAGCGTCGAGCACCGGCAGGCCGCGCTCAGGCTGACCGCCTCGCCGCCGGAGGTCGCCCCGGAGCGGGAGAGCAGGGACGCCTACGTGCGGCGCCTCGACGACATGATCTACATCTGCCCGTGGGGGACCCGGCTGCGCTCATGGCTGGCCTTCGAGCGGTTCAGGAACCAGCACGCCGCCGGCGTCGCGGCCGCGTTCGTCCCGCCGCCCGTGGCGGAGCGGACGATGAGCGAGTTCGAGCGGTGGAAGCTGGCGGGCCGGCCGCTGCGCCCGCACATCCTGACGAGCACCTGGCACGTCCCGCTGGACTGGTTCGTGCCCTTCGCGCGCGGCGAGCGGTGCCTGATGCTCGGCACGCCGGGCACCGGGTACCGCATGTCCGAGGACGCGTCCGACGACCTCGCGGCGCACGGCCCGGCCACGGCCGCCCCCGCCCGGACGCTCATCTACGTCACCTCGATGGGCGAGGCGCGCCGCCGAGTGGCGGCGGCGCTCCCGGTGGTGCGCGAGAACCTCGGCGACGGGACGGAGGAGGTCTACCTCCTGTCGGCCGGACGGCTGGAGACGCTCGGCCGGTGGCTCGGCGAGTTCCACCCGGGCTCCCTGGTGGAGCTCGACTACGGAGGGCTCGTCCACCTGATGGACGACCGGGCACTGAGCACGGACGAGTCGGTCGCCGAGATGACCGTGGCCCTCACCGGGATGGAGCGCGGCGAGGTCGAGCTGACCGTGGCGATGTACAAGCGGCTGCTGGCCCGCTGGCGGCCCGTCCGGGCGCTCGAGGCGGCGAACTAAAACAAATTTCCCGAATCCGCGCGCGATACGACTATACGTGTCGCTAGAATCACGCAGCGTGACCCAGTCGCCTTCGCTCGAGTGCCGCACCCTGCCACCGCGGGGATGTTTGCACGCAACTACCGCCAGGAACTTGCTTGTTGCGCTGAGTGGTGGCAAGGTTACACGTTGTGATGTCATAGTGGCTCTTTCGGGCCATAGGGGACATCAGTGACCACGCGAGGATCAATCGCAGGATCGCTGTCATCGGTCCACGAAGGAGAGGCCGCAAACATGTCAGCACGTACGCCAGAGGCCGAGCCCCTGCTGACGCCGGCGGAGGTGGCGACCATGTTCCGCGTCGACCCCAAGACCGTCACGCGCTGGGCGAAGGCGGGGAAGCTCACCTCCATCCGGACGCTCGGGGGGCACCGCCGCTACCGCGAGGCGGAGGTGCGGGCACTGCTCGCGGGGATCCCGCAGCAGCGCTCGGAATAGCGCGCACAACCGAGGGGGGACGGCCGGGGGGCCGCTGGGCGCTCTCGCGCGAGGGCCGGCCAGGGGTCTCCCGGACGAGCGGCGGGGACCACGGTCCTCCGAGAACCGTGCGTCCCGGGCCGGTCACCGTTCGGCCGGCGTCCCGCCCGCGAACCCCGCGGGCGGGAGTCGGCCTGCGTGGAATTTCGGACACCCTAGGCGCAATCGTCCACAATCGGACACTTGGCTCGGGAGTCACAGGGGTTACTTGCCCAACTCCTCCTGGGCGAGGCGGTCGAACAGGGCGCCCGTCCCGGAGTCGTGCCGCCCGGCCGTCTGCATGATGGCCACGAGCTGGTCGACTAGCAGGCGCTCCAGGTCGGCGCGGGGGATGTCGCGGTTCTCCAGCCAGTCCAGGCCGGCGGTCTCCACCACGGCCATCCAGCTGCGCAGCGTGATGCGCAGCACGGGCGGCGGGTCGCCCACGTCCAGCGAGTGCAGGATGCGGTCCAGCAGCAGCCGGCGGATGCCGTCGACGATCTCGCCCGCCTCGCCGGAGCGGTCGGCCGGGCCGCCGCGCAGCAGCGCCGTGTAGCCCGCCGCGTGGCTCTCCACGAAGTCGAAGTACCGCTTCAGCGAGATGCGCAGGCGGTCGAGCGGCTTGCCCTCCGTGGGCGGTTCGAGCAGCACCGACAGCTTCTTCGCCGCGCTGCCGAGGGCCGCGATGTACAGCTCGTACTTGCCGCCGAAGTAGTGGTAGACGAGCGCCCGCGAGGCGCCCGCCGCGGCCGCGACGTCGTCGATCGAGATGTCCTCGGGCGAGCGTGCGCTGAACAGCTGCAGCGCAGCGTCGATCAGTTCCTCGCGCCGTTCGTCCACGCTGAGCCTGCGACGGCCCCGTCCGCCGCTCTGCCGGCCCTGGGTCTTGTCGCCGGCCACCGCACGATCTGCCACGTGAGAAGGGTATCCGAGGCGGGCCCGCGGCATCTCCCGGCGACCGGCGCGGACGCCCGCTCTTCACCGGGCCGTGATCATCCACGGACACCGCTGTGATCCGGGACACCACAGCCCTGAACCACCATTCACGGATGCCCGTTACTCCCTGTTGCGACGATATGTGGGGAAGGCGCGGCATCATGGCATCTCCTCCCGAGCGGAGGACGGCGCGCCGGCTCCCCCGGCGGCGTGTCGTCGCGGCAGGTCCTGCAGGTCCCCCCGGACGGAGTGCCATGTCAGCTGATGAACCGAACCCCCCGTACGACAGGCGAGGAGAGGGCGCGGTACCCCGGCCGCGCAGCGGATCTTCTCCCGCCGCGCGCGACGAGGGGAGGGCGGTGCCCGCGCCGAAACCGACGATCCGCAACGTCGCCGAGCGCGCCGGAGTCTCCAAGTCGCTCGTCTCACTGGTGATGCGGGGGTCGCCGCACGTGAGCGAACGCCGCAGGCAGGCCGTCCTGCAGGCCGCCCGCGAACTCGGCTACCGCCCGAACGCCGTCGCCCGCAGCCTCGTCGAGGGCCGCACCCGGCTGATCGGCGCCATCGTCGCCGATCTGCACAACCCGTTCTTCGCCGAGTTCCTCGACGGGCTGCAGGAGAGCCTGCACGGCGCCGGCCTGCGGATGCTGGTCGGCAGCGGCCGCTGGGACCCGCTGTTCGAGGCCGAGGCCGTCGAGGCGTTCCTGGAGATGCGGGTGGACGGCCTGGTGCTGCTCAGCGTCGTCCCCGAATCGCTCAAGGAGGCGGCGGCGAGCGTCCCGGTCGTCGTCGTCGGCGAGCGCGACGTGCACGGCGTCGACATCGTCGTGGACGACGACGAGCTCGGCGCGAGCCTGGCCGTCGACCACCTCGTCGAACTCGGGCACCGCCGCATCGCCCACATCGAGGGCGCGCGCTCGACCACCGCCCACTACCGCCGCGCCGGCTACGAGAAGGCGATGCACCGGCACGGGCTCGCCCCCGAGATCGTCGTCGAGCCCGGCGACTTCACCGAGGACGGCGGGTACCGCGCCGCCCGCTCGCTGCTGCGCCGCGACCCCCGGCCGACCGCGGTCTTCGCTCCCAACGACCTGGTCGCGACCGGCGCCCTCTCCGCCGCCGACGAGCTCGGCATGCGGGTCCCCGCCGACCTGTCGATCGTCGGCTACGACAACACCCACCTCGCCGCGATCCGCCACATCTCGCTGACCAGCGTGGACCAGCCGCGCCGCGACATGGGGCGGGTGGCCGCCGAGCTGCTCACCGCGCGCATCGGCGACCCGTCCCGGCACGCCAGGCAGAACCTGGTCGTCCCGCACCTGGTGGTGCGCTCCACCACGGGGCCCGTTCCCGCCCCGTGACCCCTCGGTAAGAGGCTCGTCCCCCCGCCACATCCAGCTCCCGCGCGATCGTGACCCCGGTGCGGCCGTCCCCCTGGCCGGTTATGGCCGGGGTAGGGCCACGGCCCATCGTCCCCAGAACCGGTGTTGACCGGGTAAGGGGCTGGCCAAGCCTGCCGCATTCGCCAGCCCAGCGCCCGGCACCGGGTGGTTAATGGACTGACCGTCCGACGGGTGGACCCGGGCGGCCTCGGGGGAGGCCGCCCGGACGAGTCCCGGCAAGAGTCCTCTGGGGGTTCAGCTCGTGCGTGATCCGGAACTGGTGTCGTGCGCGCAGCGCGCGGCGAGCGAATTGGAACGGGCGTGGTCGGAGTGGCGGCACGCCCGCGGCCTGGCCGAGCAGGTGTCGGAGTCCGTCGCCAGCTACGTGGCCCACTCCATCGACCATCCGTGGGGCCGTCCCCGCGTCGTCCTCGGCCTGGACGCGGACGAGGCGCGGGCCCTTGCCGCCCTCCTCGGCAGGGAGGACCCGCTGCGCTGATTTCCGGGACTTCGTTTGACGAACCCGTGAGGCCGTGCAAACTGTCAGGGTCCCCGGTAACGAAGTCATCACGGAGGAAGCGGCCTGTGCGAATCCATCGAGGCGGCCCCCTGGCCGCCGGTCTCGCGCTGTGCCTCGGCGCGCTCACCGCGTGCAACGACTCCTCCGGCGCCTCCACCGGCGAACCGGCGACCCCGCCCGCGGCGGGCGCGCCGACGACCCCGGCCGGGAAGAGCCCCGCGGCCGCCGAGGACGACGCCTCGCCCCTCGACGGCAAGGTCATCGTCATCGACCCCGGGCACAACGGCGGCAACGCCGACCACCCGTCCGAGATCAACAAGAAGGTCAAGATCGGCAACGGCAGCAAGGCGTGCGACACGACCGGCACCGAGACCAAGGCCGGCTACCCCGAGCACGCCTTCACCTGGGACGTCTCGAACCGGCTCGCCAAGCTCCTGCGCGCCCGCGGCGCCAAGGTCACCCTGACCCGCAAGGACGACAAGAGCGTCGGCCCCTGCATCACCGAACGCGCCGCCATCGGCAACAAACTCCACGCCGACGCCGCCATCTCCATCCACGCCGACGGCGCCGCCGCGTCCGGCCACGGCTTCCACATCATCGAGCCGATCTCCATCGGCCGGAACGCCGACATGGTCTCCGGCTCCACCGAACTCGGCAAGGCCCTCCGCGACGCCTACCACAAGGGCACCGGCATCCCGTACTCCAACTACCTCGGCAAGAACGCCATCGACCGCCGCGACGACCTGGGCGGCCTCAACATGTCGACGGTCCCCAAGGTCTTCATCGAGTGCGGCAACATGCAGAACAAGTCCGACGCGGCCAAACTCTCCAGCGCCCCCTTCCGCCAACGCATAGCCGAGTCGCTCGCCAAGGGCTTCCAGCAGTATTTGGACTAGCTGTGTTTGCCCAGGGGGCTGTGTTAGCCCAGGGGGCGACCCCCCGTTGGCGGCGTAGGCGATCCTCGCTCCTTTGTTGCGGTCTGTGGTGCCTGTGCCGGTGTGTGTCGCTGCGGTCGTCTGGGTCGCCGGGCATGCCCGCTGCGGGTGTTGAGTGCTTTCGGCGGGTCTGGCCGTGGTGGTTG
>NZ_JBIQHY010000001.1:172519-202543 GCF_044508335.1 Actinomadura sp. | reverse complement strand
CGCTCTGCGCCCGGAGCGGGCATGCCCGCGCGACGCAGGCGACCGCAGCGACGCCGCGCAAACCGCAACGGGCACAGCAACCGCAACGACGTCGTGAGGATCGCCTGCGTCGCTAACGGGGGGTTCCAGGGAGTCGCCCCCCTGGGAGATCACGCCCGCTTTTTGAAGGCCCTCAGGGACAGTGGGGCGAAGACCATGGAGATGCCGGCGCCCCAGGCCAGGGCTATCCAGGCGTGTTCGAAGACGGGGCCGCCGACCAGGAGCCCGCGCATCGCCTCGACCAGTTGCGTGACCGGGCTGTTGTCCATGACGAACGCCACCGGGCCGGGGATGCCGTCGGTGTTCGGGATGAACGCGGTGCTGAGGAAGCTCAGCGGGAAGATCACCACGAAGCCGAAGATCTGCACCTTCTCCGGCTCGTTGACCTTCATCGCGATGTAGACCGACGTCCAGGAGAACAGGACCGCGAACGCGAGCAGCAGCAGGAACGCGCCGAGCAGGGAGAGCACGTTCGTCTCGATCCGGAAGCCGATGGCGAAGCCGACCAGCAGCAGGATCAGCATCGACCACGCCTGCTTGACGGTGTCGGCGATGATCCGCCCGGCGAGCGGGGCGCTGCGCGCGATCGGCAGGCTGCGGAACCGGTCGAACACCCCCTTGGTGATGTCGGTGTTCAACCCGAAACCGGTGCTCATCCCGGCGAACAGGGCGTTCTGCGCGATGATGCCGGGGATGACGACCGGCAGGTACGCCTCGACGCTGCCCGCCATGGCCGGGCCGAACACGTACGCGAACAGCAGCACGAACATGATGGGCTGGATGGACAGGTCCAGCAGCTCCATCGGGTTGTGCTTGATCTGGACGAGGTTGCGCCAGGCCAGCGTGGCCGTGTTGCGCAGGGCCGTGCCGGGGGCGATCCGCTTGGACAGGCTCTGCGGCGCGAGTGTCGCGGCGGTCATGCGGACGCCCCCTCCTTGTCGGCCGACTGGGCGAGCTCGCCGGCCTCGGCGTCGATGTCGTCGGTGTGGTGGCCGGTGAGGGCGAAGAACACCTCGTCCAGGCTGGATTTGCGGAGCGACATCTCGCCGACGGCGACGCCGGCGTCGTCGAGCCGGCGGACCACCGCCGGCATGATCCGCGGGTCGGTGATCGGCGTGCTGATCAGGCCGTCGCGCACTTCGGGGACGGCGTCGGCCAGCTCGCCGACGATCTTCGCCACGGTGCCGCCGTCGGCCCCGTGGATCGGGCGCACCTCCAGCACCTGCCCGCCGACCTGCGCCTTCAGCGTGTCGGACGTGCCGTGCGCGATGGCCTCGCCGCGGTCGATGACGATGATGTCGTCGGCCAGCTGGTCGGCCTCCTCCAGGTACTGCGTGGTGAGCAGGACGGTGACGCCGTCGTCGGTCAGGCCGCGGACGATGTCCCACAGGCCGTTGCGGCTGCGCGGGTCGAGGCCCGTGGTGGGCTCGTCGAGGAAGAGGATCTGCGGGCGCCCGACGAGGCTCGCCGCGAGGTCGAGTCGGCGGCGCATCCCGCCCGAGTAGGTCTTCGCCGCGCGTTCGGCGGCCTCGGTGAGCTGGAACCGCTCCAGCAGCTCGGCGGCCCGCGCCCTGGACTCCTTGCGGGGGATGCCGAGCAGCCGCCCGATCAGGACGAGGTTCTCGGTGCCGGTGAGCATCTCGTCGACCCCGGCGTACTGGCCGGTGAGGCCGATGAGCTGCCGGACCTTGTGCGCCTCCTTCACCACGTCGAACCCGCCGACGCGCGCGCTCCCGGCGGTCGGCTCGATCAGCGTGGCGAGGATGCGGGTCATGGTCGTCTTGCCGGCGCCGTTCGGCCCGAGCACGCCGAGGACGGTGCCGGGTTCCGCGGTGAGCGAGACGCCGGCCAGCGCCTGGGTCTCACCGAACCGCTTCTCCAGGTCCTCGGCCTGGATCGCGTACGTCATGTGATCTCCTGGGATCGTCTGCCGGACGTGCGGGGCCCTCCGACGGGGACCAGCCAAAATATGCGGTGTCCGGGGTGGTGTCATTCGGTTTTTTCCGCCGCCCCTGCCGGATGCGCGAGAGGTGTTCCCCAACCTGGCATCCGCCACTGACAAAACGTCGCCGCGGCCGGGATCGTGCCGCCGATTCCGGTGATCCTTCCCGGCCGGACCGGCTGGAGGGGGCCTCCGGCGTTCTAGACTCGCGGTGTGACGACGGTGCGGCGCGGTCACCAGAAGGACGGCGGGGGGCCGCACCCGCCGCGGTTGCGGCCGCCCGAACACCGGGTCTCGCCCCGCGCCATCGCGCACTGGGCGATCGAGTACCTGCTGCTGTGGGGGCTCGCGTTCGGGCTCTCGCTGGGCGTGGCCGCCTGGGCCGGCGACTCCGGGTGGGACGCCCTGCCCGGCTGGGTGTCCGGGCGTGTCGGCTGGCTGCCCTACGTCATCGGCGCCGCCGGGCTCCTCATGGTGACCGTCGCCCCCGTGTGGCGGTACCGGGTCCACCGGTGGGAGGTGAGCGCCGACGTCGTCTACACCCGGACGGGCTGGTTCAGCCGCGAATGGCTCCTCGTCCCGGTCGGGCGCATCCAGACCGTCGACAGCAAGCAGGGGTGGATCGAACGGATGCTCGGGCTCGCCACCATCGAGGTCAACACCGCCTCCCACACCGGTTCGTCGGAGGTGTCCGGGCTCCCCGTGGACCTCGCCACCCGCCTGGCCGGGGATCTCGCGCACCGCGCGCACGACCTCCGCGACGACGCGACGTGAACGTGCGGCTGCATCCGCTCACGTTCGTCGTCGGCGCCGTCCGCGAACTCGTCGCCCTCATCGCCGCGGGGGCCACCGGCCTTCTCGTCGGCGGCCTGTCCACGGCGTTCTACTTCACGCTGGTCGGTCTCGCGGTGGGGCTGCTCTTCCACGTCGCCAACTGGCTGACGTTCACGTACGTCCTGCACGACGACCGCATCGAGCTGCGGCGGGCCCTCATCGGACGCTCGGTGAAGAGCATCCCGCGCGACCGCATCCGCGGTGTCGACATCAGCGCGAACCTCCCGCACCGGCTGCTCGGCCTGGCGATCGTCCACATCGACGCGGGGGCGGACGGCGGCGAGGGCGAGCTCAACGCGGTCTCGCTGCGGGAGGCCGAACGGCTCCGCCGCGTCCTGCTGACCCGGGACGAGGACGCCCCGCCCCGCCGCGTCCTCGCCCGCATGCGCCGCCGCTGGTACGTGTACGCCCCGCTCAGCGGCGCCTACCTGCTGACCCCGTTCGCCGTGGCGGGCAGCCTCCTCGGCACCCTCTACAACCTCGGCGACGACCTGGGCCTGATCACGCGGAAGCGCGTGGAGAACTTCGGCCACGACGTGGTCGGGCTGCCCACGGCCCTCGTCCTCGCGCTGATCATCCTGGTGCTGGTCGCGATGCCGGTCATGTCGGTGATCGCCTTCACGCTGTTCAACTGGGACTTCACCGTCCACGAGCGGGACGGCTCCATCGTCGCCGAGCGCGGCCTGCTCACCCGCCGCAGCGTCTCCCTGGAGCGCCGCAGGCTGCGCGGCGTCGAGCTCACCGACAACCCGTTCGAGCGCCTCGCGGGCGTGACGCGGCTCGGCGCCCTCATCACCGGGCTCGGGGACGCCGCCCACCGGGGCCGGCTGCTGCCCGCGGCCCCCCGCGCGGTCGCCGAGTCCCTCGCCGCCCGCGTCGTCGGGAACGTCCCCGGCCCGCTGGTCGCGCATCCGCCCGCGGCGCGGAGCCGCCGCATCGCCCGCGCCGCCGCGCCCCCGGCCGGCGTCGCCGCGCTGGCCGTCCTCGCGGGGCAGCCCCTGGTCGCCGCCGCGTGCGCGGCGCTGGCCGTGCTCGCCGTCCCGCTGGGCCTGGACCGCTACCGCCAGCTCGGCCACGCCTCCGACGGCGAGCGGCTCACCGTCCGGTCGGGTTCGCTGCGCCGCCGCCAGGTCGTCGTCGAGCACAGCGCGGTCGTCGGGTGGCGCATCCGCCGCACGCTGTTCCAGCGCCGCCTCGGCCTGGCCACGCTGGTCGCGGCGGTCGGCGCGGGGGACGGCGGCTACTCCTCGGCGGACATGGCGGAGGAGGACGCGGTGGCGCTGGCCGCCGCGATCACCCCCGAATGGCTGACCCCGTTCCTGGACGCGGAGTCCCTGGGCGCGGACGCCGCCGATGCAGACGCGAACGCCGCCAGCGCAGACGTGGACGCCGCCGGCGCAGACGTGGACGCCGCCGGCGCAGACGCGGACGCGGACGCCGGCGCGGATCCCGCCGCGCCGTCTAGTCGGGGCGGCGCGCGCCGAACATGATCTCGTCCCAGGACGGGACGGACGCGCGCTTGGCCTTGGACTTGCGCCGCCGCGCCGGGCGCTGCGGCGCCGTGCTCTCGGCGCTCGCCGCCGCGGCGGGCGGGGCGGTGGCCGGCTTGTCCTGGGCGGCGGGCATGGTGGGGCGGGTCGCCGGCTTCTTCTTGGCCGGCGTCCGCGCGGGCTGCCGCGGCGCGGGCGGCTTCTTCACCGGCGCGGGCTTCGCCGCCTCCGGCTCCCGGTGCGGGGCCGCCGTCTCCGGCGCGGCCGCACGGTGCGAGCGCTCCTCGCGGGCCTCGCGGTCCTTCGCGCCGTCCGCTCGCGGCTCGCCCGGCCCGTCCTCGCCGGCGGCCGGGGAAGCGGCGGCGTCCTGCTCGTCCAGCACCGGGGCGCCGGGCTCGCCGCGCGTCTCCACGTCCTCCTGAGGACGGGCGGTGCTCTCGCTCTGCCGCCCGGGTTCGTCCTCGCCCTGCGGCTGGACGGCCTCGACGGCCTCGACGGCCTTGGCCGCCTCGCGGTCGCCGTGCGCCGCCTCGGCCGCCTTCTCCTGCGCTTCGCCGGTTCCGCTCTCCGCGTGCGTCTCGGCGGCCTCGCCGTGCGCCGCCGCGCGGGGCTCTTCGCTCTCGTCCTCGGAGGCTCCGCGCTCGTCCTGCGCCGGGGCGCCGGACGCCTGCTCCGCCTCGCGCACCGCGCTGTCGCGCTGATCATCGCGCTCCGCCTCGGGCGCCGCGTCCCGCGGCTCGGCGGCACCGTCCGCGCCCTGCGGCGGGACGGCCGCGGCCGGCCGGGCGTCGTCTTCGTCGCGGCCCTGGGCGGCCGCCCGCTCGGCCTCGGCGAGGTCGTCCTCGTCGCCGGGGCGGGCGGCCGCGCCGGGGGCCTGCGGCGACGCGCGCCGCGCGGGCGTGGCGGGCGCCTCGCGGAGGGGAGCGGTGTCGGACGTCTCGCGGAAGCCGGGGCGGGGGTCGGCGATGCGGCCGCGCTCGATCAGGTACTCGCGGGAGTCGGCGCGGCGGAGGGGCCCGGGCGGGCCGGGCTGCTCGGGTTCGGCGGGGAGGCCGCGCACGTCGCGGTCGCCGCCGACGACCTTCATCGCGGGGCGGCGCGGGACGAGCGGGGTGACGGTGTCGGACAGCGCGTCGTCGTCCCACTCGACGGAGGTGAGGCGCGCGGCGATCTCGTCCAGCGGGGAGACGTGCCGGCGGCGCGGGTCGAAGGTCCACTCGGCGGCGTGCGGGCGGCCGCCCTCGAAGAACGACAGCCGGACGCGCCAGGTGCCGTCCTCGCACTTCCAGGAGTCCCACTCGGCCTCTTCGAGGTCGACGCCGCCGCGGCCGAGGCGCTCCTCGACGGTCTCGCCGAGCGGGGGGCCCGGGGTCGACTCGCCGGGCCGGCGGACGGTGACGCGCTGCGCCTGCTGGGCCATGTACTCGCGTTCCTGCAGGACCGGTCCCTCGAACCAGCGGACGCGCTCGACCGGGATGCCCGCCGATTCGGCGATCTCCTCAGCGGTCTCGCCGGACCGGATGCGGGCCTGGATCTCCTTGGGGCGCAAGGGACTCTCCACTTCGATCTCGAACTGGCCGAGGCGGGAGAAGTGCCCACGGACCGCGGCGCGGAGCCGGTCGTCGACGGGCAGGGTGAACCGGGTGCCTCGGCCCGCGGTGGCCAGGACGAGGTACGTACCGTCCTCGCTGACCGCGACGAGGCGCAGCTCCTGCATGCGTGTCCTTCCTGCCCTGTCTTGATGGCACGGAGGACGCCGGAGCGATCGGCCGTGCTCTCACGGCCGGCCGTCCGATGCCCACCGAGGGCGCATGCGTGCCCTTTCCCCCGGGTTCCCGAGTCTCTCTTCCGGACACACCTGCTGCCAGCACCGTACCCGGCATGTCCGAACATCGCCGCTCTCGAAGCCCCCTTCACGAGGTCGAAGAGGGCACCTGACCAAGCTTGCCCGCGCCGCGACCCGCGAGAGGGCGCCATGCCCGATTCTTGTGCATCCTTTTCCACACTGTGCCTGACGGGCCCGTCCGGATCCAGGCGCGGACGTTGGGAGAGTCACGTCGTGACCAGGAACATCCGGATCGTCCGGTTACGTTCTTGATCGGGGGATAAGAGCCGAGCGGAGCCCGCCGTGCGAGCGCCGGCGGACGGGCTGGAGGACGCGGGACAGGGGTGAGTCGGAGAATGCCGCGCAAGCTGCCGGACCTCAGCGCGACGCAGCTGATCGCGAGTGCGGCGGCGACCGCGGTCGCCGCGCTGGGGGCGTCCTTCCTGGGCGTGTACGGGACGATCATCGGCGCGGCCCTGATGAGCGTGATCTCGACGGCGGGGTCGGCGGTCGCCAAGCACTACCTCGACCAGGGCCGCGACCAGATCAAGGAGCTGACCCACCTGCAGTCGGCGGTGCGCCGGCGGGCGGCGGCCGAGGGCGCGGCGGACGAGGCGACCAGCGCCGACCCGACCCGGACCGCGCTGTGGACCGGGGATCCGAACGCGACGCGGGTCGACCCGTTCGGCGATCCGAACGCCACCCGGCTCGATCCGAACGCCACCCGGCTCGATCCGGGCGGCGACCCCGGCGCCACGCGCCTGGACCCGGTGGACGCGGTCGCCGGGTCGCTCGCCGAGGAGGCGGGCGAGGACGCGGTGCGCGAGGTCGTCCGGCGGACGGCGTGGCAGAGCACCGTCGCGTGGGCCAAGGCGCACTGGGTGAAGCTGGCGGTGTCGTCGGCGGCGGTGTTCGCGATCGTCATCGGCGGGATCACGGCCTACGAGGCGGCGACCGGCGAGCCCGTCGGCGGGGGCGGCGACCGGGGGCTGACGGTGACCAACGTGCTGGGCGGCGGCGGGCAGCCGGACGGCACCCCCACGCAGGAGCCGACCGGCGGCCCGACCGGGCCCGGTGCCACCCCCGGCCAGGAGCCGACGGGGGACGCGCCGTCGGCGGAGCCCACCACGCCGGCGCCGCAGCCGACGGACGGGCCGGCCGAGCAGCCCACGGGGCAGCCGACGGCCCCGAGCACGCCGGCTCCGAGCACGCCGGCGCCGACCGGCGGCCCGGAGGGCGGCGGCCAGGACGGCGGCAGCGGCGGCTCCGGCGGCGGGCAGGGCGTGCGGCCCCCGCAGACCCCGGCCGGCTAGTCGCCGAAGACCTGCCTCGTGTAGGGGTTGGCGAACCGGCGGTCGGGGTCCAGCTCGTCGCGCAGGGCGCGGAAGTCGCCGAACCGCGGGTAGACCTTCTCCAGGTAGGACGCGTCGCGCGTGTGGAGCTTGCCCCAGTGCGGGCGGCCGCCGAGCGCGGTCAGCAGCTCCTCGACGCCGCGGAAGTAGTCCTCGTGCGGGTCGCGGTGGTAGACGTGCACGGCGATGAACGCGCTCTTGCGCCCGTGAGCCATCGACAGCCAGGCGTCCTCCTGCGGGAGCAGCCGGACCTCGATGGGGAAGCTGATCCGCCAGCCCCGCTTGTCGAACAGGGAGCGCAGCTCGCGCAGCGCCGGGACGAGCTCCTCGCGCGGGATCGCGTACTCCTGCTCCTTGAAGCGCACCGTCCGCGGGCTCGTGAAGACCTTGTAGGACGTGTCGGTGTAGGTCCGGGCCCCGAGCGCCCTGGCGGAGATCTTGTTCACGAAGGGCGTCGCCGCGGGAGACCTGTGCGTGATCCTGTTGACGACGCCGAAGACCGTGTTCGACAGGAACTGGTCGTCGAGCCAGTACCGGAACTTCGACACCGGCTCGGCGGGGCCTTCGACGCGGTTGTTGCGCTTGGTCAGGCAGCCCTCGGTGTGCGGGAACCAGTAGAACTCGAAGTGCTCGTTGGCGGCGTCGAACTCGTCCACGCGCGCGAGCACCTCGTCCCACTTCATCGGCTGCTCCTGTGCGCGCAGGAGGAAGGACGGGACGGTCCGCCAGGTGATGGCGGTGACGACGCCGAGCGCGCCGAGCCCCGCGCGCGCGGCGTCGAACAGGTCGGGACGCTCCTCGCGCGAGCACGTCACGGCGGTGCCGTCGGCGAGGACGAGTTCGAGCGCGGCTACCTGGGAGGCGAGCCCGGCCGCGTCGCGCCCCGTTCCGTGGGTCGCGGTCTGCAGGGCGCCGGCGACGGTCTGCTCCTGGATGTCGCCCATGTTCGCCAGGGCGAGGCCGTGCTCGTCCAGGACGCGGTTCAGCGCGTGCAGCGGCAGCCCCGCCTCGACGGTGACGAGCCCGGTGGCGGTGTCGACCGAGCGGACCGCGGTGAGCGCGGTGGGGCGCAGCAGGACGCCCTCGGCGACGGCGGCGCCGGTGAAGGAGTGCCCGGTGCCGGTCATGCGGACGGTGCGGCCCTCGTCGGCGGCCGACCGGACCGCCGCGGCCACCTCGTCGGCGGTCCGCGGCGTGACGACGCGCTGCGGTGCGGCGTGCTGGTTCCCCGCCCAGTTCTGCCACGTTCGGGGGTTCTCGACGGACATGCGGCGACTCTACTCGGCAAACGTTTATGAGGAAAGTTCATGTTTGGGGCCGGGGCGGACCGGCCATCCGGCGATAACGTACGATCCCGTAACCACGGCTGGGTAACCGTCCGTAGCGAGACTCGTTGGGAAATGTTGTGGCTTCTCCACCAGCATCACGCACCGGCCCCGCCGCGGGGGCGCCCGGCGACGGTGCGGCGCCCGGCGCCCGGCGGCCGAGGCCCAGGCCGGAGAAGAAGCGGCGCGGCCCGCAGCGGGGCGCGGACGCCCGCACGCGGCGGGGCGGCCGCGCGCTGCCGTTCCTCATCGGCGGCATCGCCGTGCTCTCCATCGCCAGTACCTCCGGCGGCGTCTACGCCGCGCTGACCGCGGAGAAGGCGGAGCCCGCCGCGTCCGAGACCCCGCGGGACCAGCCGCCGCCGAGCGCCGGCGACCCGGTCAACGTGGCCACCGGCGGCCAGGTCGCGCCGCTGCGCCGGGTGGTGCCGCCGGACGTGCTGGCGGTCGGCGGCGGCTCGATCTCCGCCGCCAAGATCAAGCGGATCGCCAAGCTGCGCCGGGTCAAGGACGTGACCGCGGTCGCGGGCGGCGCCGTCCAGCTCCAGGGCCGCCAGGTGAACGCGTTCGCCGTGGACCCGTCCGCCTTCCGGTCGTGGACGCCGCCCGGCACGGCCAAGAAGACCGAGCTGTGGGAGGCCCTCGCCGCGGACCAGTTCGTGGTGTCCCCGGCCGCGGCCGAGCAGCTGCAGCTCACCAGGGGCTACCAGTACCCGGTGGTCGCGCGGACGATGCCGCACCTCACGATGGGCGGGTCCGGCCCGCTCGGCCTGCCCGGCATCGACATGCTGGTCAGCAAGAAGTCCGGCGAGGAGATGGGGCTCGTCCCCAACGTGGCGGTCCTGGTCAACGCCCCGGGCGTCAGCCCCGCCAAGGTCGTCAAGGCCGTCGCCAAGGTGCTCGGCGCCGGCACGGACGTGCTCAACCTGCACGAGAGCAAGTACCAGTCGTCCGGCGGCGGCGCGGTCAGCTACCTGGACCTCTACAAGCAGGCCGCCACCACCTGCCCCGGCCTGTCCTGGACGGTCCTCGCCGCGATCGGCCAGGTGGAGAGCGACCACGGCCGCAACACAGGCCCGTCCAGCGCGGGCGCGCTCGGCCCCATGCAGTTCATGCCCGCGACGTGGAAGGCGTACGGGGTGGACGGCGACCGGGACGGCAAGGCCGACATCATGAACCCCTTCGACGCCATCCCCGGCGCGGCCAAGTACCTGTGCGCGAACGGAGCGGGACGCGGCGGCAAGCAGCTCTACCGCGCGGTGTGGCACTACAACCACGCCGACTGGTACGTCCAGAAGGTCCTCAACCTCGCCAGGGCCTACGCCGCCCGGTACGACTGACCCCGGGCCGGGCATCCGGCGGGGGCTGGTTGGATGGAGGCATGAGGTCGTACGACGCGTTGCTTCTGCTGTCCTTCGGTGGACCGGAGGGGCCCGAGGACGTGATCCCGTTCCTGGAGAACGTGACCCGCGGCCGCAACATCCCGAAGGAGCGCCTGGAGGAGGTGGGGGAGCACTACCGCCTGTTCGGCGGGGTCAGCCCCATCAACCAGCTCTGCCGGGACCTCAAGGCCGCGATCGAGCGCGACTTCGCGGCCCACGGCGTGGACCTGCCCGTCTACTGGGGCAACCGGAACTGGACCCCCTACCTGGCCGACACCGTCCGCCAGATGACGGCCGACGGGATCCGGCGCGCGGCGGCCTTCGTGACGTCCGCCTACAGCGGCTACTCCACCAACGACCAGTACCTCAAGGACATCGCCCGCGCGCGCGAGGAGGTCCCCGGCGCGCCCGAGATCGACAAGCTCCCCGTCTACTGGGACAGGCCCGGCTTCATCGACCCGTTCGTGGACGCGGCCCAGGACGCGCTGAGCAGCCTCCCGGAAGGAGCGCGACTGGTCTTCACCGCGCACAGCGTGCCCCTGGCCCAGCCCAACCGGGAGCTCTACGCTTCCGAACTGGAGCAGGCCGCGCGGACGGTCGCCGGCAGGGCGGCCCCGGGCGCGCCGTGGGACCTCGTCTACCAGAGCCGGAGCGGCCCGCCGAGCCAGCCGTGGCTGGAGCCGCAGATCACCGACCATCTGGAGAAGCTGCACCGCGAGGGCGTCCGCGCCGTCGCGGTCGTCCCGATCGGCTTCGTCTCCGACCACATGGAGGTCAAGTACGACCTCGACGTGGAGGCCGCCGAACGGGCCGCCGAGCTCGGGCTCGCCTACGCCCGCGCCGCGACGCCCGGCGCGGACCCGCGCTTCGCCGCCCTGCCCCGCCACCTTCTTGGAGAAGCATGAGCCTGGCCGAAGACCTGCTCGAACTCGCCGCCGCGACCGCCCGCGAGGCCGGCCGGATGCTGGTCGACAAGCGCCCCGCGGACGGCCCCGACGTCGTGCAGACCAAGTCGTCCCCGACCGACGTCGTCACCCAGATGGACCGCGCCGCCGAGCAGCTGATCATCGAGCGGATCCGGGCCGCGCGGCCCGACGACGCGTTCCTCGGCGAGGAGGGCGGCACCCGCGCCGGGGGCAGCGGCGTCCGGTGGGTCGTCGACCCGATCGACGGCACCGTCAACTACCTCTACGACCTGCCCGACTGGGCCGTCAGCATCGCCGCCGAGGTGGACGGCGAGACCGTCGCCGGCGCGGTGGAGATGCCGCGGCGCGGCGAGTCCTACACGGCCGTGCGCGGCGGCGGCGCGCTCCTGCACACCGCGTCCGGCGCCCGCGAGCTCCGGGTGAACGCCCGGGTGCCGCTCGCGAAGGCGCTGGTCGCCACGGGGTTCGGCTACGACGCGGCGCGGCGCGCCCGGCAGGCGGAGGTCCTCACCGGGGTGCTGCCGAACGTCCGCGACATCCGGCGCGGCGGGTCGTGCTGCGTCGACCTGTGCTCCCTCGCGGCGGGACGGGTCGACGCGTACTACGAGCGCGGTGTGCAGGCGTGGGACATCGCGGCCGGCGCGCTGATCGTCCAGGAGGCGGGCGGACGGGTCGAGGGCCTCGACGGCGCGCCCGCGGGCCCTGAGCTGACCGTGGCGGCCGGGCCGGGGACGTTCGAGGCGCTGCACGCCCTCCTCGCCCCGCTCGATCCCGCGAGCGGCTGAGCGCAGCCCGGGCGGCCGGCGGGCCATGGGGACGCATGGACGGCGATGAGCCCGGGACCGGCGGGTTGGTCCCGGGCTCATCGACTACGGTCGCGCCCTCGGAATGACGGCGGTCAATCGCAGCGGGGTGGTTCGACGCCGACGTCGTTGTTCGCTGCGATCCGGCGCAGTTCGCTGATCTCCTCCTGGCGGATGTCGGCCAGGTAGGTGTCGCCCTCTGCGTGGGCGATGCGCAGCGACGCGTACGCGTCATCGAGTCGCTGCTGGATCATGCGTGAAAACTCGCCCATGGGCCTCCTCCCGGATCGTCCCCATGCCCTACCCAGACCTAAGCTGAAGGCAAACCTGTTCGCGGATGCAATTTTCGCGGATTCTTGCGTCCGCGCGGTCACCGTGCGGCGTACGCCGAGCTGAACGCCCGTTTACGGGCGTCTTACGGCGCCCGTGGCATATCTGAGGAAGCCGAGGGCCGCCGCGCCCGACCAGGAGGGGGACCCTGTGCGTGTTCTAGTCGTCGAAGACGAGCGGGTGCTCGCCGACGCGATCGCCACCGGCCTGCGCAGGGAGACGCTGGCGGTGGACGTGGCCTACGACGGCGCGGGCGCGCTTGAGCGGGCGGGCGTCAACGAGTACGACGTGATCGTGCTCGACCGCGACCTGCCGAAGGTCCACGGCGACGACGTGTGCAAGCAGCTCGTCGCGCAGCGCTACCCGGCGCGGATCATCATGCTCACCGCGGCGGGCGAGCTGGACGACCGGGTCGAGGGCCTGTCCATCGGCGCCGACGACTACCTGGCCAAGCCGTTCGCGTTCGCCGAGCTGATCGCCCGGGTGCGCGCCCTCGGCCGCCGCGCCGCCGCGCCGCTGCCGCCCGTCCTGGAGCGCGCCGGCATCACCCTCGACCCCGCCCGCCGCGAGGTCGCGCGGGACGGCCGCCCGATCGACCTGACCCGCAAGGAGTTCGCGGTCCTGGAGGTGCTGCTCAGCGCGGACGGCGCCGTCGTCAGCTCCGAGCAGCTGCTGGAGAAGGCGTGGGACGAGCACATCGACCCGTTCACCAACGTCGTCCGGGTGACGATGATGACGCTGCGCAAGAAGCTCGGCGACCCCCCGGTGATCGAGACCGTGCCCGGCGTGGGGTACCGGCTGTGACCGCACCCCAGCACGGGCCCGACGACCCCGCCGTGCGGGCGCACGGGTCCGCCGGCGCGCGCCCCGACGGCGCGCAGGACGGCGGCGTACAGGACGGCGGCGTACAGGACGGCGGCGTACAGGACAACGGCGCGCAGGCGACCCAGCCCACCGCCGTCCCCGGCGGCGGGGAGGGCGGCCGGCGCGGCGGCCGGTGGCGGCGGCCGGGCCCGCAGCAGGTCCCGCAGCCCTACCCGGCCCCCAAGGGGATGTGGCGCGGCGACGGCGGCCCGCTGACCGCGCTGCCCGGCCGGATGAGCGTCCGGCTGCGGCTGACCCTGCTGTACGGGCTGCTGTTCTTCATGGCCGGGGCGCTGCTGCTGTTCGTGATGTCGTTCCTGATGGCCAACATCCTCGGCAACGTCAAGGTGATCGGCCTCGGCATCACCCCGGAGGAGTCCGCCGAGCTGCAGCGCCAGTTCGTCGAGCAGACGATGAAGCAGCTGGTCGGGCGGTCGCTGCTCGCGCTCGGCGGGGTCGGCGTCATCACGCTGGTGCTCGGCTACTTCGTCGCCGACCGGGCGCTCAGCCCGCTGCAGCGGGTCACCACGACCGCGCGCCGGCTGTCGGAGAGCACGCTGCACGAGCGCATAGCGCTGGAGGGCCCGGACGACGAGATCAAGGAGCTGGCCGACACCTTCGACGCGATGCTGGAGCGGCTCGGGCAGGCGTTCGACTCGCAGCGCCGGTTCGTCGCGAACGCCTCGCACGAGCTGCGCACCCCGCTCGCGATCAACCGGACGCTGCTGGAGGTGGCGCTCGGCGACCCCGACGCGTCCGACGACCTGCGCACCGTCGGCAAGACGCTGCTGGCCACCAACGCCCGGCACGAGCGGCTCATCGAGGGGCTGCTGCTGCTCGCCCGCAGCGAGCGGGAGCTGACCGCCCGCACCCCGGTCGACATGGCGGAGGTGGCGGCGACGGTGCTGGAGCAGTCGTCCCGCCGCGAGCACGACTGCGACGTGGCCGTCCACCCGGAGCTGACGCAGGGCGTGGCGCTCGGCGACCCCGTGCTGCTGGAGCACCTCGTGTCGAACCTGGTCGAGAACGCGATCAAGCACAACCTGGAGAGCGGCGGGGAGCTGTGGATCCGCACCGGCATGCTCGACGGCTACGCCACCGTCCAGGTCGAGAACACCGGGCCGGTGGTCCCCGCCTACGAGGTGGAGCGGCTGTTCGAGCCGTTCCGGCGGCTGAACGCCGACCGCGTCGAGTCGTCCAAGGGCGCGGGGCTCGGCCTGTCGATCGTCCGCTCGGTGGTGCTCGCGCACCGCGGCGCCGTCTACGCGGCGCCCCGCCCCGGGGGCGGGCTGATCGTCACCGTCCGGCTGCCGCCCGGCTGACCCGCCCGGCGGCCGAGGGAGCGCCCCGGCGATGCGGAACGCCCCGGCGACGCGGAACGCCCCGGCGACGCGGAACGCCCCGGCCGCCTCTCGCGAGGCGGCCGGGGCGTTCGGCTCGGACGGATCCGCGGGTCAGGACTTCGACACGTTCCCGTACGCGGCGGGGGTCGGGTCGCTCCGGATCTGCCGCCACTCCCAGCGCATCGACTCGCCGGACGACGACGGGATGAAGGTGACGTACCCGGCGGCGCACTCCTTCGGGTCCATCCCCGCCATCGGGGTCTCCCGGTACTCGACCTTGTCGTCCTCGGACGACAGCAGCGACAGGCGCGTGTAGCACTTGTCCTGCGCGCCGGACGGGTAGGTGTAGGTCGCGACGCCGGTCGAGTAGATCAGGGAGAACTTGGCCTCGAACTTCTCGTGCCCGGCGCCCGCGCCCGGCTGGTTCCCGTCGCCGGTGAAGTTGCCGACCAGCCCGCCCGTCACGCGCGGCGTCGGGGTGTAGTCGTCGGGCGGCGTGTACGTGCTCGTCGGGTAGGTCGGGAACGGGTCCGCGTCGTCGTCGCTGTTGGCCCTGATGATCGCCAGCACCACGACCACCAGGATCACGATCAGCGCGAGCCCGCCGCAGCCGATCGCGATGATCGGCCCGGCCGAGCTGGACCGCTTCGGCGGCGGGCCGTAGCCCGGCCCCGGCGGCATCGGCTGCTGCATCGGCATGCCCGGCTGCGGCGGGGGCGGCGGCGCGGCCGGCCCCTGGTACATCGGCATCGGCGGCGGCGTGATGGGCTGCGGCGGGGGCGTGGTCGGGCCCGGCATCGCGCCCTGGTGCAGCGGCATCGGCGGCGGGGTGATCTGCGGCTGCGGCCGCTGCTGCGGCGCGGGCGGCACCGGGGGCGGCGGGGGCAGCTGCGAGGCGATCCGGGTGCCCTGGTTGAGCAGCTCCTCCTGCCCCGCGGACTGCCCGGCGGGCGCGGCGCCGACGGCGCCGAGCAGGTTCAGCAGCAGCTGCGGGGCGGGCGGGCGCAGGCCCGCGTCCTTGGACAGGCAGCGCCCGATCAGGTCGCGCAGCGGGCCCGCGGGCAGCGCCGACAGGTCCGGCTCCTCGTTCAGGATCCGGTTGATGATCACCGGCAGCGTGTCCGCCTCGAACGGCGACTGACCGGTGGCGGCGAACACCATGGTCGCGCCCCAGGCGAAGATGTCGACGGCCGGGGTGAGCGGCGCGCCGGTCAGCTGCTCGGGCGCGAGGTAGCCGGGCGTGCCGACCACCATGCCGGTCGCGGTGACCGCGCTCTCCTGCGAGTTGACCGTCCGGGCGATGCCGAAGTCGACGACGCGCGGGCCGTCGGCGGCCAGCATCACGTTGTTCGGCTTGAAGTCGCGGTGCACGATCCCGGCCTCGTGGATGGCCGCGAGCGCGGTGGCCGTGCCGATCGCGAGCCGCTCCAGCTCCTCGGGACTGCGCGGCCCGTCGTGCGCGACCACGTCGTGCAGGGACGGCCCGTCGATGAACTCGCTGACGACGTATGGCTGGTCCCCGTGGACGTCGGCCTCCAGGACCCGCGCCGTGCAGAAGGGCTCGACCTTCTGCGCCGCACTCACCTCGCGGGTGAAACGGGCACGCGCGGCCGGGTCGTTGGCCATCTGCGCGTGCAGCAGCTTGATCGCGACGTACTCGCCTCCCGGCGCCTTGCCCAGGAAGACGGCGCCCTGACCCCCGGCGCCCAGCCGTCCGATGACCTCGTACTGTCCGAGTGCCCTAGGATCGCCCGGCTCCAGCGGAGCGGCATCCGGCATCTGACCCTCCATTGACCCGCAGTGATGTCCGCGACATTGTGCGCCGGACCCGCCGCGGGCCTCTGCCGGCGTCCTGACGACCGCCGGGTGAACCTCCGCAGGGGCCCGCCCCCAACCTCAGGCGGGCACGATATCGCGTTAGTTCAGACGTTTCACCGATCAGTCTGGTTCGGTATCGCGGCGGCCGGGTCGGGCCGTCCGGCCGCGCCCGCCGCCGCGGGACCGCCGCCGGACCGCCGCGGGACCGGACGGGTCCCGGCGCGCGGGGCCGGTCGGCGCGCGCAACGCCGCCGGGACCGATATGATCCCCGCCGCCGCGGGAACTCCGGCAGGTGCCCCGGCCCGGTGACCGGGCCGCCGGTACGCGCCGGGTATGTGACGGAAGACACAGTACGAGGAAAGATCCGGGTGACCGGTGTCACTCGTGGGAACGGTCGCGCCTCGTGTGTCGCAGGTCACCAACCGTGACAGAATTTCCCGCCCGGATCGGGCACAAGAACGGACCCTTGAGCGTTAGATCCGCGCGACGGGGCGCATAAAGCACTGAGGGGGATGGAGATAGAAGATGGCGACCGACTACGACAGCCCACGCAAGACGGACGACGACCTCAGCGAGGACAGCCTCCAGGAGCTCCAGGCCCGGCGGGCCGACAAGGCCGCCAGCATCATCGACGAGGACCTGGACGCCGGCGAGGTCGCCGAGCTGCCCGGCGCCGACCTGTCCAACGAGGAGCTCACCTTCCGGGTGGTTCCGCGGCAGGCCGACGAGTTCACCTGCACCCGCTGCTTCCTGGTGCACCACCGCAGCCAGCTGGCCGGCGAGAAGAACGGCCAGCCGATCTGCCGCGAGTGCGCCGCCTGACCGGGAGTGGCCGCAGGAGTGTCGGGAGAGATCGAGAAACGGCATGACGAGGTGGAGCCGGCGCGCCGCGACGGCTCCACGGAGCTCGGTGAGCTGATCGGACGGCTCACCGCCGACGAGGACATGGACCGCGAGACCCGCGGCCGCCTGCTCGGGCGACTGGCCAGGCTGCTCGGCCAGAGCGCCCGCAAGGTGGGGGCCGCGGGCGTCGCGCGCGGCAAGTGGCTCGGCGACCTGCTCGTCGAGGCCGCGCCGCACATCCCGATCCGCGACCTGGAGACGCTGCAGGCCCACCACCGCGGGTTGATGGGCGAGGAGCTCGCGGACCGGATCGTGAAGGTGGCGGGCAACGGCACGACCGCCGTCGGCGCGGCCGGCGGCGCGCTCGCCGCCGTGGAGTTCGCCGCCCCGCCGCTGCTGCTGTCGGCCCCCGCCCAGCTCGCAGCCGAGGCGCTCGTCGTCGCGGCGATCGAGGTCAAGATGATCGCGGAGCTGCACGAGGTGTACGGCGTCCGCGTGCAAGGCAGCGGTACCGCCCGCGGTGCCGCGTTCGTCACCTCCTGGGCCCGGCAGCGCGGCATCAACCCGCTGGAGGCCGGGTCGCTCACCAGCGCCCTCGGCACCGCCGCCAAGGCCGCCCTCCGCAAGCGCATGCTGCGCACCTTCGGCCGGAGCATGAGCACCATGGGCCCGTTCCTGACCGGCGCCGCCGCGGGCGCCGCCCTCAACCGCTCCGCGACCAAGGCCCTGGCCCTGAAGGTCCGCAACGACCTGCGCGAGGCCGCCGGGATCACGCCCCCGCTCCCCGGCGCCCACCCGAACGCGCTCCCCGGATCCGACCGGAAACGCCCCCGCTGAGCGACCGGCGCCGAGCACCCGGCGCCGCCCCGCGCCGGGCAACCCGCGCCGAGCGACCGGCGCCGAGCGACCGGCCTGAGCGCCCGGCGACCGTTCCAGGGGGTCGCCCCCCCGGAACGACACGGGTCAGGCGTCGACCTTCAGATGGGACGGGAGCTCGCCGGTGCCCTTGGCGTACTGGTGCGCCACGGCGCGGGTCGCGAGCAGCCGGGCCAGCTCCATGCCGACGCCCATGACGACGGCCCACCCGACCGCCTCGGCCAGGTCGACCTCCGGCGACTCGGGGTTGGTCGGGGGCTCCTTGCCGGTGCTCTTCTTCCAGATCATCGTGATGGCCTTCTTCGCGACGAACCCGCCCGCGAACGCCGCGGCGCCGGCCATCACCCGCCACCCGATGTCGCCCTTATCCGCCATTTTCGTCCTCCGCTCGTCTGTCGTCTCCGACGCTACCGGAACGGCCCGCCCCCGGCGGTGACGGCGGGCGCCGGGTCGGCGCCGGTAAATGGCATGCGGCCGGTGCCGATGTCAATACCATTGCTTCATGACAGAGCAGCCGCGTACTCCGCACGTCCCTCCGAAGCCCTCCCTGCACGGCCTGGAGGAGAAGTGGGTACGCGTCTGGGAGGACGAGGGCGTCTACCGCTTCGACCGCACCCGCCCGCGCGCGGAGGTCTACTCGATCGACACCCCGCCGCCCACGGTGAGCGGCTCCCTCCACGTCGGACACGTCTTCTCCTATACCCACACCGACACCGTCGCGCGGTTCCACCGCATGCGCGGTCGCGCGGTCTTCTACCCGATGGGGTGGGACGATAACGGCCTGCCGACCGAGCGCCGCGTGCAGAACCATTTCGGCGTCCGGTGCGATCCGTCCCTTCCGTACGATCCCGACTTCGAACCGCCGGCGAAGCCCGACCCGAAACGGCAGCTGCCGATTTCGCGGCGCAACTTCATCGAGCTGTGCGAACGCCTCACCGAGGTGGACGAGAAGGCGTTCGAGGAGATGTGGCGCCAGGTCGGCCTCTCGGTCGACTGGAACCACCTCTACACGACCATCGGCGACGTCTCCCGGAAGGCGTCGCAGCGCGCCTTCCTGCGCAACCTGGCGCGCGGCGAGGCGTACGTCTCGGAGGCGCCGACGCTGTGGGACGTCACGTTCCGCACCGCCGTCGCGCAGGCCGAGCTGGAGGACCGCGAGCACCCCGGCGCGTTCTACCGCATCCGGTTCCACGGCGACGAGCGCCCGGTGTACATCGAGACGACGCGGCCGGAGCTGCTGCCCGCCTGCGTCGCGCTGGTCGCGCACCCCGACGACGAGCGGTACCGGGAGCTGTTCGGGACGACCGTCCGCACGCCGCTGTTCGGCGTGGAGGTCCCGGTCCTCGCGCACCGGCTGGCCGAGCCCGACAAGGGCTCCGGTATCGCGATGATCTGCACGTTCGGCGACGTCACGGACGTCACGTGGTGGCGCGAGCTGAACCTGCCCACCCGCGCGATCATCGACTGGGACGGCCGCCTCGCCGCCGAGCCGCCCGCGGGCGTCGCCGCGGAGCCCTACGCGGAGCTGGCCGGCAAGACGGTGGTCTCCGCCAGGGAGCGCGTCGCCGAGATGCTGCGCGAGTCCGGCGACCTGGACGGCGAGCCGCGCAGGATCACCCGGCCGGTGAAGTTCTACGAGAAGGGCGGCAAGCCCCTGGAGATCGTCACGACCCGGCAGTGGTACATCCGCAACGGCGGCCGCGACGAGGGCGTCCGCGCCGAGCTGCTCGCGCGCGGGCGGGAGCTGGAGTGGCACCCCGCCTACATGCGCGCCCGCTATGAGAACTGGGTCGAGGGCCTCAACGGCGACTGGCTGATCTCCCGCCAGCGGTTCTTCGGCGTGCCGATCCCCGTCTGGTATCCGCTGGACGGCTCCGGGGAGCCGCGCTACGACGCGCCGATCGTCCCGCCGGAGGACGCGCTGCCGGTCGACCCGTCGTCCGACGCCCCGCCGGGGTTCACCGAGGAGCAGCGCGGCGAGCCGGGCGGCTTCATCGGCGACCCCGACGTGATGGACACCTGGGCGACGTCGTCGCTGACCCCGCAGATCGCGGGCGGCTGGGAGCGCGACGCCGACCTGTTCGGCCGCGTGTTCCCCTACGATCTGCGGCCGCAGGCGCACGACATCATCCGGACGTGGCTGTTCTCCACGGTCGTCCGCAGCCACCTGGAGCACGGCTCGCTGCCGTGGAAGGCGACCGCGCTGTCCGGGTGGATCCTCGACCCCGACCGCAAGAAGATGTCGAAGTCCAAGGGCAACGTCGTCACGCCGATCGACCTGCTGCGCCAGTACGGCTCCGACGCCGTCCGGTACTGGGCGGCCAGCGGGCGGCCCGGCACCGACACCGCCTTCGACACCGGGCAGATCAAGGTCGGCCGCCGCCTCGCCATCAAGATCCTCAACGCCTCCAAGTTCGTGCTGGGGCTGGGCGAGGCCGAGGCCGGCGCGTCCGTCACCGAGCCGCTCGACAGGGCCGTGCTGGCGGCGCTGTCCGGCGTCGTCCGCGACGCGACCGAGGCGTTCGAGGGCTACGACTACGCGCGGGCGCTGGAGCGCACCGAGCGGTTCTTCTGGGAGTTCTGCGACGACTACCTCGAACTGGTGAAGTCCCGCGCCTACGGGGACGGCCCGGAGGCGCAGTCGGCGCGCGCCGCGCTGCGCACGGCGCTGTCGGTGCTGCTGCGCCTGTTCGCGCCCGTCCTGCCGTTCGTGACCGAGGAGGTCTGGTCGTGGTGGCGGCACGGGTCGGTGCACGCGGCGCCCTGGCCGTCGGCCGCCGAACTGCCCGCGGGCGGCGACCCGGCCGTCCTCGCGGCGACGGGCGAGGCGCTCCGCCAGGTCCGCAAGGCGAAGTCGGAGGCGAAGGCGTCGATGCGCGCCGACGTGTCCCGCGCCGTCGTCCGCGGCGCGGAGGTGACGCACATCGCCCGGCCGGATCTGGCCGCCGCCGGCCGCATCGCCGACCTCACGCTGGAGGCCGCGCCCGCCGATCTGACCGTCGACGTCGTGCTCGCGCCGACCAGCTGACGCCCGCCCGGCCCGGAACGCGCGGTGCTCGGCGCTCGGGTTCAGAACGTGCAGGGCAGGTGCTTGATGCCGTTGATGAAGCTGGAGAACAGCCGGTCGGGCTCCCCGGTGGCGCGGATGTCCGGGACGCGGGTGAACAGCTCCCGGAACATCACCGTGATCTCGCGGCGGGCCAGGTTCGCGCCGAGGCAGAAGTGCGGGCCGGGCCCGCCGAACCCGACGTGCGGGTTGGGGGAGCGGGTGATGTCGAAGACGTCGGGGTTCTCGAAGACGGTCTCGTCCCGGTTGGCGGAGTTGTAGAACAGCAGCACCTTGTCGCCCGCGCGGTACTGGTGGCCGTTCATCACGTGGTCCCGCGTGAGCGTGCGGCGGAACTGGATGACCGGCGTCGCCATCCGGACGATCTCCTCCACGGCGCCGGGCATGTGCGCGTCGAAGTCCTCCAGCAGCAGGGCGCGCTGCTCGGGGTTGTCGGTGAACAGCTTGAGGCCGTGCGACATCGCGTTCCGCGTCGTCTCGTTGCCGGCCACCACGAGCAGGATGAAGAAGGACCCGATCTCCTGGTCGGTGAGCCGCTCCCCGTCCACCTCGGCGGAGATCAGCGCGGACACCAGGTCGTCGCCCGGGTGCCGGCGGCGCCGCCGGGCGAGCTTCATCGCCAGGTGGTTCAGCTCGTACCCGGCGACCATCACCCTGAGCAGCCCGTACAGCGCGCCGAGGCGGGTGATGCCGTCGCGGGTGTAGTCCTTGCCGCCGCTGTACTCGGGGTCGCCGAGCCCCAGGATGATGTTCGTCCGCTCGTACACCATCGGGCGGACGGGGTCGGGGATGCCCATCATGTCGCAGATGACCTGGAGGGGGAGCCGCGCGGCGACGTCGGTGACGAAGTCAGCCGACCCCTTCTCGATCAGGTCGTCCACGATGCGGGTCGCGGCGGCCTGGAGGTCGGTCTCCATCTTCTCCAGGACGCGCGGGGTGAACGCCCGCGACACGATCTTGCGGATCTTGGCGTGCCGGGGGTCGTCCATGTTGATCATCGAGCCGAAGTAGCGGGCCAGGTAGCCCGGCAGGTCGGCGATGCTGTTGGAGCACGGCTCGCTGCTGAAGATCTGCGGCGTCCGGCTCGCCTCGACGACGTCGGCGTGCCTGGTCAGCGCGTAGAAGCCGGGACCCTGCTTGACGAACGGCAGCTTCAGCTCCGGGAAGAACGCGGGATGCTCGCGCCGCCGCAGCTCGGCGAACTCGGCCATCCGCCGGTCCGGCGGCAGGGCCCAGAAGGCCAGATCCGACACGCTCGGCTTGCCGGTGTCCGGCACCGTCGTCGTCACTGCGCACCGCCCTCACGTCCAGAATCTCGTTCGGTTTCCATCGAACCGAGACACCGGCGACGCCGTCAAGGGGCATCAGCCGGCGGCGACGATCCGCCGCTGCAGCACGGCCCGCTCCACCGCCGCCCACGCGCCGGACGTGAGCAGGTACAGCCCGGCGGCGAGCGGCACGAACGCCGCCGCGACGACCGTCCCGAACGGCATCACCCTCGCCACGGCGCCCATCGGCCCCTCGGCGGTGACCCGCCGCGACGACCACACCGCGACCGCGCCCAGCAGGACGAACAGCCCGAGGAACACCAGCGACGGCGGCGCGAGCAGCCCCCCGCCGAGGACCCCGACCCAGTTCTGCCCCAGCGGCGCGGCGAGCAGCGTGTGCGCGAGCAGCAGGTTCTGGTGCCCGGCCACGGTCGCCGACATGAACAGCCGGTAGGTGACCATGAAGAACGGCACCTGCGCGAGCACGGGCAGGCACCCGGCGACCGGCGTCGCGCCTTCCGCCTCGTAGAGCGAGGCCATCTCCCGCTTGAGCCGCTCGGGGTTCTTCGCGTGCCTCTTCTGCAGCGCCTGGACCTTGGGCATCAGCCGCGCCCGCGTCCGCTCGCCCTTGGCCGCCGCGACGGACAGCGGAACCAGGGCCAGCCGCACGGCGGCGGTGAACAGCACGATCGCCAGCGCGGTGGCGAGGTCGCCGGCGAGCGGCTGCAGGACGTCCGCCAGGCCCGTGACGAGGGCGGCGGCGATCGAAACAGGTACATCGAACATGAAAGAGCCTTCCGGAACGAGAGGAGATCGGGATGCGTCCCGGCCGCGCTCAGGCGGCCGCGATCTCCGTTCCGGGTGCTCTCGGGCGGGGGCGTCCCGCCGCGTCGGGGTCGCGCTGCGGCAGGAAAGCCGTGCGCAGCGTCCTGTCCCGCAGGGTCGTCCGGACCTGAGCCATGGCCGCCGCCCGGCCCCGCCGCGCCGCGGCGAACCGCACGGCCGCCAGCACCAGCAGCCCGGCCACCGTGACCGTCGCCAGCACCATGAGCGCCGGCTGCCCCGGCACCGATCCCGCCCACTCGCCGATGGCGAATCCCCTCAGGACGAGGAACACCACCAGCGACCACACGGCGAACGGGCCTTTCCAGAAGACGAACGAAGTCTCAGTCTGCCATCCGCCGCATACCGCGTCGACTGGACCATGATCGCGAACTCCGCCCTCGGCTCCGGCCGGAGTCAGAGGAGCAGGGGGGGCGAGGGCGCAGAGGGAGACGACGGCGGTGGCGGTCTTCGCCGGGGGCATCCGGGCCGCTATTACGCATAATCCGATTCTTCGCGGCCAAACCTTCCGGAAGTGGTCAGCTCCGGGAACGGGTAGGGTCAACTGCCGGACTCGCGCGGCGGCGTTTCGGCGGCGGCCGGTTGCGGCGCCGCGGATAGGGTCGGGTCGTTCTCCGGCAGGTACGCGTTGAGGTGGAGCCCGTGAGCAAGGTCGATGTGCTGATCCGGCGGCTTGATCCCGAGCTGCCGCTGCCCGCGTACGCGCACCCCGGCGACGCCGGCGCCGACCTGGTCGCGGCGGTGGACGTCGAGCTGCCGCCCGGGGAGCGCGCCGTCGTCCCGACCGGGGTGGCGATCGCCCTGCCCGACGGCTACGCCGCTTTCATTCACCCCCGGTCCGGATTGGGCGCTAGGTTGGGAGTGACCATAGTCAACGCACCCGGTACGGTCGACGCCGGCTATCGGGGTGAGATCAAGGTGACCCTGCTGAACACCGACCCCCGCGCCGCGGTCACGCTGCGGCGCGGAGACCGCATTGCGCAGATGGTCGTGCAGCGGGTGGAGCGCGCGGTGTTCCACGAGGTCGCCGACCTTCCCGGAGCGGCGCGCGGGACCGACGGATTCGGCTCCACGGGCGGTTTCGGCGCCACGCGCGTGTCCGGGAACAATGAGCACAGTCGAGAAGGAGCGTGAGTCGTGGCTTTTGGACGTCGCCGGCAGGCCGAGGAGCCCGAGAAGGGTCCCGAGGTGACCGAGGAGCCGGCGGAGACCGCCGAGGAGGCTCCCGCCAAGGCGGAGTCGGCCAAGGGCGGTCCGTGGGACTCCGAGGACTCCTTCCCCGAACTGCAGCGGCTCGACTTCGGGTCACTCAAGGTGCCGGTCGCGCCGGGGCTGGGTTTCCAGGTGAACTTCGAGGCCACCCAGGTGGACGAGGAGGGGAACCCGCTCGACGGGCGGCCCGTCGCCGTACTGGTGCAGTACGAGGAGAGCGCCATGCAGCTCCAGGTGTTCGCCGCGCCGAAGCGCAGCGGCATCTGGGACGACGTGCGCCGTGAGACCGCCAAGGACATCCAGGAGGAGGCGCAGGGCCAGACCCAGGAGGGCGAGGGCCCGTTCGGCCCCGAACTGCTGGCGATGGTCCCCGCGGCGCTGACCGAGGAGGTCCTCGCCGAGATGCCGCAGGAGGTCCGGGAGCAGATCCCGGCCGAGTTCATCGAGCAGGGCTGGGCGCCGCAGATCATCCGGTTCCTCGGCGTGGACGGCCCCCGCTGGTTCCTGCAGGCCGTGGTGCAGGGCGCCGCGATCGAGGACGAGGAGCAGTGGCAGGTCCTGGAGGACGTGCTGCGCGGCGTGGTCGTGCACCGCGGCGACGCGCCGATGCCGCCGCGCGACCTGCTGGAGCTGCAGATCCCGAAGGAGTTCAGCGAGGCCGGCCAGGACGACGAGGAGGAGGCCGTGGAGACCTTCGACCCGTTCGAGCGCGGCCCCGAGATCACCGAGGTCCGCTGACCCCCCGGACCACCGGGCCCGCCCCGCCGCACCCCTTTTCGGACGTGCGGCGGGGCGGGTTTTCCGTGTCCCGAGCCCGGCCGATTGCTTGCCCTGACCGCCCCCGCGGGTGGTCAATCGGGACATGTCGAAGAAGACGCGCAAACGCCGTGCCCGCAAGCGCAGCAAGCACAACAAGGGCAAGCGGCCCAACGCCCGCCGCTAACCGCCGGTCATCCCCAACGTCGTCGCGTGCCGGACGCCCGCCGCGCCCGGCCGGTTGCGCCATGCCCGTGGCGGCGGGGCATCATGGTCATGAGACGAAGAGGGGTGAGGGCCGTGAACGTCGCCACGGGGCTGGTCCTGGTCGCGGCCGGCGTGCTGGTCGCGATCGTCGGGCGGTTCACCGCCACCGGCCGCATCCCGCGCAACGGCCTGGTGGGGATCCGCACCGCGCGCAGCAAGGCCGACGACGAGTCGTGGCTGATCGTGCACCGGGCCGCCCAGCCGTGGCTGATCGGCGGGGGCGCCGCGCTGGCGGTGGCCGGCGCGGTGGCCGCGGCCGCCCGAGCGGCGCGGCCGGCGGCCGTCATCGCCGGCTGCGCCCTGCTGGTGGTGCTGGTCGTCGCGGGGACCGTGGCCGGGCACGCGGCGCTGCGGCATCACGGCCTGCCCCGGTAGCCCCCGCGGGCGCGGCGGCTACAGGTAGCGGAGCCAGAGGTAGGGCACGCAGAGCGCGACCGTGATCAGGGTGACGACGATCCCGTAGCGGGTGAAGCGCCAGAAGCTGATCGGGGTCCCGTTGCGGGCGGCGATGCCGAGGACGACCACGTTGGCGCTGGCGCCGATGGCGGTGGCGTTGCCGCCGAGGTCGGCGCCGAGGGCGAGCGCCCACCACAGGACGTGCCCCTGCTCTCCGGGGTGCTGCTGGACGAGGTCGGCGACGATCGGGCTCATCGTCGCCACGTAGGGGATGTTGTCCACGATCGCCGACAGCACCGCGGACGCCCACAGCAGCAGCATCGCGGCCGCGCCGAGGCGGCCCTCGGTGGCGTCGGCGGCGGCCTTGGAGACGTCGCCGATGACGCCGGTCTCGACGAGCCCGCCCACCATGACGAACAGCCCGGCGAAGAACACCAGCGTGGGCCATTCGACCTCGCTGAGCGCCTCCTCCGTGGTGACCTTGGTGGCGGCGACGAGCAGCCCGGCGCCGAGCAGCGCGACCACGGACGGCTCGTAGTGCAGCACGGGGTGGAGCACGAACGCGGCGATCACGAGGGCGAGGACGCCGAGGCCCTGCGCGAGCAGCCGCGGGTCGGTGATGACCTCCCGCTCCTTCAGCGCCATGACCTCGGCCGCCAGGTCGGGGTCGTAGCGGAACGCCGAGCGGAACAGCCACCGGCAGAGCAGGCAGAACACCGCGAGCAGCACCAGGACCAGCGGCGCCAGGTGCACGAGGAAGTCGTTGAACGACAGCCCGCCCCGGCTGGCGATGATGATGTTGGGCGGGTCGCCGACGAGGGTGGCGGTGCCGCCGATGTTGGACGCCATGACCTCGGCGATCAGGTACGGCTCGGGCGCCAGCGCGAGCCTCTTGCAGACGAGGAACGTGACGGGCGCGATCAGCAGGACGGTGGTCACGTTGTCCAGCAGCGCGGACGCGAAGGCCGTCAGCACGACCAGCATGACCATGAGCCGGTAGGGGCGTCCCCGCGCGCGCTTGGCGGCCCAGATCGCCACGTACTCGAACACGCCGGTGCGCCGCAGCACCGAGACGATCACCATCATCCCCAGCAGGAGGAAGATGACGTTCCAGTCGATCCCGGAGTCGGAGGAGAAGAACGCGCCCTCGGCGTCGGTGATGTGCAGCAGCAGCATCAGGCCCGCGCCGCCGAGCGCCACCGCCGTCCGGTGCACCTTCTCCGACGCGATCAGCACGTACGCGCAGACGAAGATGACGATGGCGGCGGTCGCCTGCACGGAGCCTCCCGGTCGGCATGCGGATGACGGGACCTGCCGACCAGACTTCCCGGCGCACCGGGGGCGACTCTAGCCGCCCGGCGGGGTCCATGCGAAGGCGGTGGCCCGGCGATGGTGGGGTTTTGCCTACCCCGATCGGCGTGGTGGACCCATCCTCGGGCGCGCTCGCCGTCCGTAATTTCGTTTCCCGAGGCGCCCCGCGAGGGGGCGCCCGGCGGAGGTGAGGACGATGTTCGGACGAAACCGGGCCGCCGCGGCGGCCCAGGCGCCCGGTGAGGCGCTCCGGCTGGAGGACGTGCGCAAGGTCTACGGCGCCGAGGGCAACCGGGTGGTCGCGCTGGACGGCGTGTCGCTGTCGCTGCCGGCCGGGTCGTTCACGGCGGTGATGGGCCCGTCCGGGTCGGGCAAGAGCACGCTGCTGCAGTGCGCGGCGGGCCTGGACCGGCCGACCGCGGGCCGGGTCTTCGTGGACGGCGCCGAGCTGTCGGGCGGCGGGGAGGCCGCGCTGACCAGGTTCCGGCGGCAGCGGATCGGCTTCGTCTTCCAGCAGTTCAACCTGCTCCCGACGCTGGACGTGCTGCAGAACGCGGTGCTGCCGCTGAAGCTCGCGGGACGCCGGGTGGACCGGTCGCGGGCGCGCGCCGTCCTGGAGCGGGTGGGACTCGGCGACCGGCTGCACCACCTGCCGGCGGAGCTGTCCGGCGGGCAGCAGCAGCGGGTGGCGATCGCGCGGGCGCTGATCACCCGGCCGCGGGTGGTGTTCGCGGACGAGCCGACCGGCGCGCTCGACACCCGCAGCGCCCGGGACGTGCTGGAACTGCTCCGCGAGTCGGTGCGGGAGTACGGGCAGACGGTGGTGATGGTCACCCACGACCCGGTCGCCGCGTCGTTCGCCGGGTCCGTCCTGTACCTGGCGGACGGGCGGATCGTCGGCCACCAGGCCGCGCCGACGGCCGAGGCCGTCGCGGAGCGGATGACCCGCCTGGCCGACGAGGTCGAGCGCCAGCGCGCGACGGCGGGGGTGTGATCATGCTGGGACTGGCCCTGCGCTCGCTGCGCAAGCGCGCGAGCGCGTTCGCCGCGAGCTTCCTCGCGATGCTCCTCGGCGCGACGATGGTCATGGGGTTCGCCTCGATGCTCGACACGGCGGAGGGGAGCGGCGCGACCGGGGCGGCCCGCGAGACGCTGACGACGATGGCGACCGTGGTCGGCGGCTGGGGGCTGCTGCTGGTGGTCTTCGCGGTCGCCTCGACGCTGACCCTGTCGGTCCGGCAGCGGGCGGCGGAGATGGCGCTGCTGAAGAGCGCCGGCGCGACCCCCGGCCAGCTCGCCCGGATGATCGTCGGCGAGGCGGCGGGCCTCGCCCTCGTGGCGGCACTCGCCGCGATCGCCCCCGCGATCGCGGCCGGCCGGGCGCTGCTCGGGCTGCTGCACGGCACCGGCCAGGTCCCGGCGGAGGTCGGCTACCACTTCGGCCCCGCCGCCCTGTCGATCGGGATCGGCGTCACGCTGGTCTCCGCGGTCGCCGCCGCGCTGATCGCCGCGCGGCGCGCCGTCCGCGGCCGCGCGGCGGAGTCGATGGCGGCGGCCGCCGCCGACGACGCGCGGCTGAGCAAGAAGCGGATCGTGTTCGCGGCGCTGTTCCTGCTGGCCGCCGCGAGCGAGGCGATCGTCACGGTCACGGTCATGGACGGCAGCAGCGACGCGATGGCGACGTCCGGGCAGGCCGACATCTTCGCCGGGATCGGGCTGGCGCTGCTCGCCCCGGCGATCGTGCGCCGGGCGGCCGCCCTGGCGGCCGGGCCGCTGCGCGCGCTCGGCGGGGCGGCCGGCGACCTCGCGGCGGCCACCATGCGACGCCGGACGGGCGCGCTCGCCTCCGCGGTCACGCCGGTCGTCCTGTTCGTCGGGACGGCGGTCGGCACGCTGTACCTGCAGGCCACCGAGAACGCGGCGATGGACGCGGCCGGCCTCGCCAAGACGCCCGAGGACAAGAGCATCGAGACGCTCAACTTCGTCGTCATCGGCATGGTGGTGCTGTTCACCGCGATCATGCTGGTCAACACGCTGATCGCGGCGACCGCGCACCGGGGCCGCGAGTTCGGCCAGACCCGGCTCGCCGGCGCCACCCCGCGCCAGGTGCTCACCGCGGTCGCGCTGGAGTCGGCGGTGCTGACCGTCACCGGCGTCGTCCTCGGCACCGTCGCCTCGGTCTTCACGATCGTCCCGTTCGGGCTCGCCCGGCGCGACTCCGCCGTCCCGGACGGCGACGTCCGGACCTACGCCGCGGTCGTCGCCCTCGCCGCCGTGCTCACCGGCCTGACGGCCTTCGGCGCGACCCGGCGGACGATCCGCGTCCCCGCCGTGGAGGCCGCCCTCCGCTGACGGGCTCCCGCCGCCCCGCCCGCGCGCGTCCCCGGAATCGGCCGTCCGGCCGAGGACGGGGACGCGCGCCCGCGGGCATACCGGCGCCACCGGGGGTGGTGCCGATGGACGAGCCCGGCGGGCGCCGGATCCTCATGCCGGGCGTCATCGACGAGGCGGAGCGCGCCGAGCCGCCCGGCGAACCGGAACCCGGCCTCGTCCCGGTCGAGGACCCCGGCGACGTCGCCGACCCCGGCCCCGCCGACCGGCAGGCCCCCGAAGGCGACGAGATCGGCGGTGCCGCGCAGGCCGCCCCGCCCGGCTGCACCTGGCGGCCCTGCCCGCGCCGGCGTTCGCGGCGGCGGTCGCCGGAGCGTCCGGCAGGCTGCCGGGGGACCGGCTCCCCGCGCTGCTCGCGGTGGCGGCCGGCGGCCTCGGCGGCGCCGCGCTGTACCTCCTCGCGGCCCGCCTGATGGGCGTCCCGGAGGTCGGGTACTTCACCGCGATGGCGAGGGCGCGCCTGCGCCGCTCCCGACCCGGCCGATGGGGTCGATTCGGGTGGGGATGTCATACGCTTCGA
>NZ_JBIQHY010000001.1:145687-172419 GCF_044508335.1 Actinomadura sp. | reverse complement strand
CCGCTCCCGACCCGGCCGATGGGGTCGATTCGGGTGGGGATGTCATACGCTTCGAGGTATGGACGAGGTTTCGGCCGATACGCCTCCCCGGAACGATCACGGGGGACGCGGGAGCGGCAGGGGCGGTCTGCGGCGCCTCCTGCGGCGCATCACGGCCGGCAACGCCGAGCTCGAGGCCGAGGAACTGCAGAAGAGCACCGGCCACGAGGGCGCGACGCCGATCTCCGACTGCGCCGCGCGCCGGCGCCACTGCGTGGCGGGTACGCTGCGTACCGTGACCCTGCGCCCCCGGGGCGGCGCGCCCGCGCTGGAGGCCGAGCTCTACGACGGCACCGACGTGATCAGCCTGGTCTGGCTCGGCCGCCGCCGGATCGCCGGCATCGACCCGGGCCGCCGGCTGCGCGCCGAGGGGCTGGTCAGCGTGCAGGACGGGCGCAAGGTCATGTTCAATCCCCGGTACGAGCTGCGCGGCGGCTCGTGACCACAGCGGCGACAGTGAGCGAGATGAGCGCGTGAGCGAGACGACAGCGGGCACCACCGGGCGGGAGGCCGCCGCGCACGACACCGTCGAGGCGGCCGTCCGCGCCCAGCTCAACAAGGCGCTCGGCGGCGTCCGCGGCATGCTGGAGGCCGCCGTCCCCACGATCGCGTTCACCGGTGCCTACGTCGCCCTCGACGACATCAAGATCGCCGTCTCGGCCGGCATCGGCGCGGCGGTGCTGCTGCTCCTCGTCCGGATCGCGCAGCGCTCCAACCCGCAGTTCGTGCTGAACAGCCTCGTCGGGATCGCGATCGCCGCGTTCTTCGCGCTGCGCTCGGGCAAGGCCGAGGACGCCTTCCTGCCCGGCATCATGCTCAACGCCGGCTACGCCGCCGCGATGGTCTTCTCGATCGCGGTGCGCTGGCCGGTCGTCGGCTTCATCATCGGCTCGGTCACCGGCGACCCGACCGCGTGGCGCGCCGACCGCGGCATCGTGAAGCTGTGCTCGCGGCTCACCTGGCTGCTGGTGCTGCCCTGCGCGGCGCGCGTCGCCGTCCAGTACCCGATCTACCTCGCCGACGGCGACCAGAGCGGCCTGCTCGGCACCGCCAAGATCGTGATGGGCTGGCCGCTGCAGGTCGCCGCGCTGGCCGCGATGGCGTGGCTGCTCGCCCGCGGCCGCACCCCCATCGAACGCGAGGAGCCCGCCGGCTGACCGGCGGGCCCCTCCCCGGTCACCGCCCGCCGAGGAGCGCCGCGAGCTCGTCCTCCACGTCCTGGCTGGCCACGAACATCAGCTCGTCGCCCGCTTCGAGGGTGTCGTCCGACGACGGGACGAGCACCCGCCCCTCCCGCAGGATCGCCACGAGCGCGGTGTCGCGCGGCCAGTCCACCGCCCCGACCCGCTGCCCGCCGAGCGGCGCGTCCTCGGGCAGCGTCAGCTCGACCAGGTTCGCCTCGCCCTGCCGGAACGTCATCAGCCGGACGAGGTCGCCGACGCTGACGGCCTCCTCCACCAGCGCCGACAGCAGCCGCGGCGTGGACACGGCCACGTCCACGCCCCACGACTCGTTGAACAGCCACTCGTTGTTCGGATGGTTGATCCGCGCCACCACCCGCGGCACCCCGTACTCCGTCTTCGCCAGCAGCGACACGACCAGGTTGACCTTGTCGTCGCCGGACGCGGCGACCACGACCTGGCAGCGCTCCAGCGCCGCGTCGTCCAGCGCGGAGATCTCGCACGCGTCCGCGAGCAGCCACTCCGCGCGCGGCACCATCTCGACCTTGATGGCCTTCGGGCTCTTGTCGATGAGGAGCACCTCGTGCCCGTTCTCCAGCAGCTCCTGCGCGATGGAGCGGCCCACGGCGCCGGCCCCGGCGATCGCCACCCGCATCAGGCGTCCTCCCCGTTCCGCGCCGCGACGGCGGCGTTGATGCGCTCCAGCTCGTCGGCGCTCGCCATGACGTGCACGATGTCGCCGTCCTGGATCACCGTGTCGCGCTCGGGGACGAGCGCCTCGCCCATCCGCGACAGGAACGCGACTCGGGTGCTCGCGTGCTCCTCCAGCGCGCCGACCTTCTCGCCGACCCACAGGTGCCCGGCGTCCAGCTCGGCGAGGACGACCGCGCCCGTCGGGTCGCGCCACAGCGGCTCGGCGCCCTCCGGCAGCAGCCGGCGCAGGATCTGGTCGGCCGTCCACCGGACGGTCGCGACCGTGGGGATGCCGAGCCGCTGGTAGACCTCCGCGCGGCGCGGGTCGTAGATCCGGGCGACCACGTTGTCGACGCCGAACGTCTCGCGCGCCACCCGCGCGGAGATGATGTTGGAGTTGTCGCCGCTGCTGACGGCCACGAACGCCGACGCGCCCTCGATGCCCGCCTCCGCTATCACATCGCGGTCGAACCCGAACCCGGTGATGCGGCGGCCGCGGAACCCGCTGCGCAGCCGGCGGAACGCCTCCGGGCTCTGGTCGATGATGGCCACCGAATGGCCCTTGTCCTCCAGGATGTGGGCGAGCGTCGAGCCGACCCGCCCGCATCCCATGATCACGATATGCACGGCCGTTCCTTCTTCCGTCCAGGAGGACGCTCCCCCTGTACCCCCGCGCCGGTGCACGGCATTCGTCGCTGCGCCGCCGACGCCGTGCCGCACCCGAGGACCGTTTTCCGTCAATGATCCCTGCGGGCTGCAAACCTACACATCCCCCCAGGCGAGTACTACCCAACCAGCCCCCGAAGGGGCGGCGGCCCCCGGAAGCGCCGTCCGGGCCGAGGGCTAGGCTCTCTTCCCGTGTCCAAGGTCCCGGATCTGGCGAAGCGGCTCCTCCTCGGCCGCGCGCTGAGCAGTTCCCAGCAGCACGAGCAGCTGCTGAAGAAACGGATCGCGCTTCCGGTCTTCGCCAGCGACGCGCTGTCGTCGGTGGCGTACGCCCCGCAGGAGATCATCCTCGCCCTCGGGGCCGGCGGGCTCGTGATGTACCACTACACGCCCTGGATCGCCGCGGCCGTCGTGGTGATCCTGCTGACCGTGGTCGCGTCCTACCGGCAGAACGTCCGGGCCTACCAGAGCGGCGGCGGCGACTTCGAGGTCGCTACCGCCAACCTCGGCGGCAACTGGGGCGTCGTCGTCGCCAGCGCCCTGCTGGTCGACTACGTGCTCACCGTCGCGGTGTCGGTGTCGTCCGGCGTGGAGAACCTCGGCGCGCTGCTGAAGTTCATGCAGCCGCACGAGGTCGCCGTCGCGATCGGCATCGTCGTCCTGCTCACGATCGGCAACCTGCGCGGCCTCAAGGAGGCCGGCGTCGCGTTCGCGATCCCCACCTACCTGTTCATGTTCGCGGTCTTCAGCATGCTCGCGTGGGGCGGCCTCCGCCTGGTCGCGGGCACCGACCTGGAGGCCGAGACCGCGCACTACGAGGTCCGCGGCGACGAGATGGACGTCGCCGGGTTCGCCCTCGTCTTCCTGCTCCTGCGGGCGTTCTCGTCCGGCTGCGCCGCGCTGACCGGGGTCGAGGCCATCAGCAACGGCGTGCCCGCGTTCCGCAAGCCCAAGGGCGAGAACGCCGCCAAGACCCTCCTCGCGCTCGGGCTCGTCGCGATGACGATGTTCGGCGGCGTCACCGCCTTCGCCTACGTCACCGACGCCAAGTTCGCCGAGCCCGACCAGGGCAGCCATCTCGTCGACCCGTCCACCGGCAAGGCCGTCACCGACGCCGACCCGGTCATCGCGCAGGTCGCGCACACCGTGTTCAGCAACTTCACGCCCGGGTTCGCGCTCGTCACCGCGATGACCGCGCTGATCCTGTTCCTCGCCGCGAACACCGCGTTCAACGGGTTCCCGGTGCTCGGCTCGGTGCTCGCGCAGAACCGCTACCTGCCGCGCCAGCTGCACACCCGCGGCGACCGGCTCGCCTACAGCAACGGCATCATCATCCTCGCCACCATGGCCGGGCTGCTGATCTACGCCTACGACGCGTCGGTCAGCCGGCTGATCCCGCTCTACACCGTCGGCGTGTTCGTGTCGTTCACGGTCAGCCAGGTCGGCATGGTGCGGCACTGGAACCGGCTGCTCGCCGACGAGCGGGACGGGGCGCAGCGCCGCCGGATGAAGTCGTCCCGCGCCATCAACGCGTTCGGCGCCACCCTCACCGGCATCGTCCTCGTCGTGGTGCTGATCACCAAGTTCGCGCTCGGCGCCTACATCGTCTGCATCGCGATGCCGCTGCTGTTCCTGCTGATGAAGGGCATCCGGCGGCACTACGACCGGGTCGCCGAGGAGCTGGTGCCCTCCGGCGAGGACGTCGCGCTGCCCGCCCGCAACCACGGCATCGTGCTCGTCTCCAAGATCCACAAGCCGACGCTGCGGGCGCTCGCCTACGCCCGCGCCACCCGCCCGTCCACGCTGGAGGCGGTGACCGTCGCGGTGGACGCCGAGGAGTCCCGGCAGCTCCAGGAGGAGTGGGAGGCCCTCGACGTCCCCGTCCCGCTGAAGATCCTCGACTCGCCGTACCGGGAGATCACCCGGCCCGTCCTGTCCTACGTCAAGAGCATCCGGCGCCGCAGCCCCCGCGACGTCGTCACCGTGTTCATCCCCGAGTACGTCGTGGGCCACTGGTGGGAGCAGCTGCTGCACAACCAGAGCGCGCTGCGGCTGAAGGGGCGGCTGCTGTTCCAGCCGGGCGTCATGGTGACGAGCGTCGCGTGGCAGCTGCGGTCCTCCGACCGGCTCAAGGGGCGGGTCGAGCCGCCCGGCCCGGGCTCGTCCCGGCGCCCGCCGCGGACCGGGGCGCGCTCCGGTGCCGGTAATGTTTCGGATCGTGACTGAACTCGAACCCGACGTCCTCGAACTGGAGGTCGGCAACGTCGCCAACGGCGGTTTCTGCGTCGCCCGGCACGAGGGCCGCGTGGTCTTCGTCCGGCACGCCCTGCCCGGCGAACGGGTGAGAGCCCGCGTCACCGACCGGACGAAGAACTTCCTCCGCGCCGACGCCGTCGAGATCATCGAGGCGTCCCCGGACCGCGTGGAGCCGCTGTGCCCGTTCGCCGGGCCCGGCCGCTGCGGCGGCTGCGACTGGCAGCACGCCTCCCTGCCCGCCCAGCGGGCGCTGAAGGCGGCCGTGGTGGAGGAGCAGCTCCAGCGCCTCGCGGGCATCACCCGCACGGTGACGGTCGAGGAGGTCCCGTACCCGGTCGACTCCGAGGTGGCGCCCCCGCCCGGCCTCGGCTGGCGCACCCGCGTCCAGTTCTCCGTCGTGGGCGGGGCCGTCGGGCTGCGCAGGCACCGCTCCCACGACATCGAGCCGATCGACGAATGCCTGATCGCGCACCCGGGCGTCGAGCTGATGGGCATCGAGCGCAAGCGCTGGCCGGGCGCGACCGGCGTCGAGGGCATCGTGTCCGCGACCACCGGCGACCGCCTCGTCGTCCTGCGCGGCCGTGACCGCCGCAAGATCAGGGTGCCGCGGCTGGACGTCCCGGTCCGCCTCGTCCGCGGCAAGCCCGAGCCGGGCGCGTCCCTCCCGTACGTCCGCGAGGAGGTCTCGGGGCGGCTGTACCAGGTGAGCGGCAGCGGCTTCTGGCAGGTCCACCCGGGCGCCGCGCAGCTGCTCGCCGACGCCGTGCTGGACGCCCTCGAACCCAAGCCCGGCGACATCGCCCTCGACCTGTACTGCGGCGTCGGCCTGTTCGCCGGCGTCCTCGCCGACCGCGTCGGCCCGGACGGCCTCGTCGTCGGCGTCGAGTCGGACGGGCAGGCCGTCCGCGACGCCCGGCACAACCTGCGCGACCTGCCGAACGTGTCGATCGAGCGCGGCCCGGTCGAGGAGGTCGTCGCCGACCTGGAGTTCGGCCGCGCCTCCGCCTCGTCCCGCACGCAGAACAAGCGCGGCGGCGGCCACCACCGCGGCGAGCGCGTCCGCCGCGCCGACGTGGTCGTCCTGGACCCGCCCCGCACCGGCGCGGGCCGCGACGTCGTCGAGCACATCACCCGGCTCGCCGGCCGCAAGATCGCCTACGTCTCCTGCGACCCCGCCACCCTGGCCCGCGACCTCGCCTACTTCGGCGAGCGCGGCTGGACCCTGGAGACCCTCCGCGCCTTCGACGCCTTCCCCATGACGCATCATGTCGAGGTTCTGGCGGTGCTGGTCAGGGGCTGAACATCGGGTCTGACCTGCGGAGACGATTCTCCGGGGTCAGGTCCCGGGAGGCCGGACCAGCGGCAGGAAGATCGTGTCGACGATCTCCTCGATGACGGCGTCGGGCACGGGGGCGAAGGTCAGCAGGATCTCGTGCCGCAGCAGGTCGAACGGCAGGCTCTTGATGCGGTCGGTCAGGCGGTCCGGTTCGATCTCGCCGCGCCGGACGGCGCGGTCGTAGATCGTGTCGAGGGCCTCGGCGCGGCCCGTGACGGCGGGGTCGTGCAGCTCGCCGAGGTCCTCGCCCACGTCCCGGTGGTAGCCCGCCAGGGCTCCGTAGACGAGGGTGATGAGCCGGACGCGCGTCGTGCCGATCTCCCGCATCAGGGACACCAGGTCGTCCCGCAGGCTGCCGGTGTCGGGGACTTCCAGCAGTGACTCCCGGAGCACGTGGGCGATCGCGGCGCGGACCAGCTCGTCGCGGTCGGACCAGCGGCGGTAGAGCACCGGTGGGCTGGTGCCGGCCCGCCTGACCACGGCGTCGATCGTGAACCTGGCGTAGCCGTGCTCGGCGAGCTCGTCCCAGGCCGCGTCGAGGAGCGCCTTCTCCAGCGCGGCCCCGCGGCGCCGCTCCGCCATCCGCCCGCCTCCTTTTTAGAAAGAGTTGCCTATCTCATCGTAGCGGCCTACGCTGAGGACCGTTAGATAGAGAACTCTTTCTAAGGATGGTCCTCCGTGAGCCTTCCCCGAGACGCGGCGGCCGCGCCTCCGGTACCTGAGCCCGAGCGCGTCGACCCCGCCGTGCGGCGCATGGCGGTCACCCTCATCACCGGCGCCCTCGCCGTCGTGTTCGACACGACCATCGTCACCGTCGGCCTCGACGACCTGGCGGCCGACCTGCACACGTCCCTGTCCACGGTCCAGTGGGTGAGCACCGCGTACCTGCTGGCGCTGTCCGCCGCCGTCCCGGTCGCCGGATGGGCCCAGTCGCGCTTCGGCGGACGGCGGCTGTGGATCATGGCCCTGGGCGGCTTCCTGGCCGGATCGGTGCTGAGCGCCCTGGCGTGGGACGCGGCGAGCCTCATCGCCTTCCGCGCCGTCCAGGGCGCCGCCGGCGGCCTGATGATGCCGCTCATGGTCACCCTGCTCGTGCAGGCCGCCGGGGGGCGGAACATCGGCAGGGTCATGGCCGTGATCACCGTGCCCACCGCGCTCGGCCCCGTACTGGGCCCGGTCCTGGGCGGCCTCATCCTGCACCAGGCCGACTGGCGCTGGATGTTCTACTTCAACATCCCCTTCTGCGCCGCCGGCGTCTGGCTCGCCCGGCGCAACCTGCCCGACGACCGGCCGTCGGCCGAGGAGCCGCCCGCCGGCCTGGACGTGGTCGGCCTGTCGCTGCTGTGCCCCGGCACCGCCGCGCTCCTCTACGGCCTCTCCCGGATCCAGAGCGGCGCGGACCTCGCCGCCGCCCATGTCCTCGTCCCGCTGCTCGGCGGGCTCGCCCTGGTCGCCGCCTTCACCGCCCGGACGCTGGCCCGGCCCGCGGGCGCCCTGATCGACCTGCGGCTGTTCCGCCACCGTGCGGTGGCCTCCTCCTCCGCCCTGCTCTTCCTCGGCGGCCTCGGCCTGTACGGCGCGATGCTGCTGCTGCCGCTGTACTTCCAGCAGGTCCGCGGGCAGGACGCCCTGGGCGCCGGTCTCCTGCTCATCCCGCAGGGGCTCGGCGCGCTCCTCGCGCGGGGCGTCGCGGGGACCTGCGTCGACCGCTTCGGGCCCCGCCGGGTCGCCGCCGTCTCCTTCGCCCTCGTCGCCGCGGCGACCGTGCCGTTCGCGTTCGTCACCGCCCGTACCGGTGATGTCCCGCTCATGGCCGCGCTGTTCGTCCGCGGCGCCGGCCTCGGCGCCGCCATGATCGCGCCGGCCGGCGCCGTGTACGCCGGCCTCGGGCGCCACGAGATCCCCGACGCGAGCATCATCAGCCGAGTCGCCCAGCAGCTCGGCGGTTCCGTGGGCATCGCCGTCCTCGCCGTCGTCCTGCAGAGCGGTGCCGGGACCGCCCGCGGGCCGGAGGCCCAGGCCGCCGGGTACGGCCACGCGTTCTGGTGGACCGCGGCCCTCACCCTCGCCGCCCTCCCGCTGTGCCTGGCCCTGCCGGGCCGGCGGGGGCATAACGTGGACCCGTGATCGAGATCAGGGACGTCCCGGAGTCCGACGCCGAGCGCATGGTCGACCTCGCGGGCATGGTGTTCCATGCCCGCGTCGACGACCGCGAGCGCGACGCCTGGAGGCCCCGCCGCTCCGAGCGCATCGGCGCCTACGACGGCGAGACCCTGGTCGGCCAGCTCGCGACCCTCCCGATGCGCCTCGCCGTCCCCGGGGCGTTCCTGGACTGCTCGGCGGTCACCTTCGTCGGCGTGCTGCCGACCCACCGCCGCCAGGGGATCCTCACCTCCCTGATCGACCGCATGCACCGCGACGCCGTCGCCGCCGGCCGTCCCGTGGCCGCGCTGTGGGCGTCCCAGGGCGCCATCTACGGCCGCTACGGCTTCGGCCTGGCGACCCGCGCCGCCGTCCTGGAGGTCGACAGCTCCCGCCCGCTGGACCTCCGCACGGCGCCCGACCCGCGCCCGCTCCGCCTGGTCGACACCGCCTCCGCCCCCGAGGTCCTCGACCCGATCCACCGGCGCGGCCTCGCCGCCCGCCCGGGCGGGCTGGTCCGCGATCCCGAGTGGTGGACCCGCTCGATCCTCCGCTCGGTGGACGACGAGGCCGCGGGCTTCACCGAACCGCGCGTGGTGGTCCACCCCGCCGGCTACGCCGTCTACCGCGCCGACGAGAACAAGACGATCAGGGTCGTGGACCTGGTGGGCGAGACGCCCGAGGTGGAGGCCGCCCTCTGGCGCTACCTGGCGTCGATCGACCTGACCTCGCGCATCCACGCCCCGAGCCGTCCCGTGGACGACCTGCTCCCGTACATGGTGACCGACCCCGACCAGGTGACCGTCAAGGAGAACTACGGCGCCCTCTGGCTCCGCCTGGTCGACGTCCCGGCCGCGCTCCGCGCACGCGAATGGGCCACCGAGGACACCTTCGTCCTGGAGGTCGAAGACGCCCGCATCCCGTCCAACAGCGGCCGCTGGCGCCTCACCGCGGGTTCCGAGCCCGCATGCGAACCGACGACGGACTCCGCCGACCTGGTGCTGACCGCCGCCGACCTGGCCGCCGTCTACCTGGGCGGCACGACCCCGATGACCCTCACCCGGGTCGGGGCCGTGACCGAACGGACTCCGGGCGCCGCGGCCCGCCTGACCGCGGCCCTGGCCGTCCCGCTGGCCCCCTACATCAACGACGACTTCTGATCGCGTCGGCGAAGCGGGGGCCGTTCGCGATCCCCCCGGCTACCGCCAGAAGAAGACCTTCGCGCTGCCGTCCGTGATGGTCGCCGGGGAATCGCCGTGCTGGATGAGCTGGAAGCGCACCCGGTGCCCGGACCGGACGGTGTCGGCGGGGAGGCCGTAGACCAGGTTCATCGTGTCGCCGACCGAGCGGAAGTCCTGGACGGGGCCGGCCTCGTACTTGCTCGTGTCCTCGATCTCGACCTCGATGGCGCGGGCCTGGATGAGGGTGCCTTCGGGGACGCCGGTCACGGTGGCCGAGACCATCAGGCTGTAGCGGGCGGAGCCGGTGAGGAGGCTCGGGCCGCCCGGGTTGTTGTGCTGGTGCTCGGTGTCGGAGTACTCGTGGTCCCAATCGACGTTCGTCCACTTGCCGGGGGGAAGCTGCTGCTCGGTGTCGGTGCCGACGGACACGTAGTCGGGCATGTCGTCGTCTCCCTCGGGCGAGACGCCGACGCGCCACTGCCCGTAGTCGCTCTTCACGGCGCGGTCGTAGTCGACGCCGACGCCGTTGACGGTGTGGTCGTTGGAGTACTGCTGGAGCTGGGCGCGGGCGTCCCAGCGGCCGCCCGACCAGGCGTACGTCTGCCAGCCGTAGGTGATCTTCCGGGCGTCGAACGCGCGCTTGACCGGGCCGTAGCCGCCGTAGAGGCCGACCCGGTCGCGGCCGAGGACGCTCGCCGCGCCGTCCAGGTAGGCGTTGATCTCGTCCTGCTGGGAGGCGGAGGCGTCCCAGTCGGCCGCGAAGTAGACGGGGCGGTCGTCCGGCATGCCGCAGGCGGCGGCCTGGGCGGCGGCGTCCCTGGCGTCGGCCGCGCCGGCGGAGCGCCCGGCCAGCGGGCGCTTCGCGGTGCTCTCCCAGACGACGACCAGCCAGATGCCCGCCTTGGACAGCTCGTCGGCCTCCTTGCGGGTGAGGTTCTTGCCGGTCGTGTCGTGCGACAGGTAGCGGCACGCGAACTTCGCCCCGGCCCGCTTCAGCGCGGCGGCGCCGGGGCGTCCCCACGCGTAGTCGACGCCGAAGACGGCCATGTCAGCTCCATCGGTCGGGGATTCGGTTTTGGCCGATTCAACAGGCTTCGCCCTTTACGTCGCAGCAAATTAGACATGTTCGTGCCGTCCCGGGCGGCCCGCGGCGACACGCCGCCGGGGCGCTAGGCGGCCGCTCCCCGGGTCGCTACAACGGACGTGTCCGCAACGAATCCGCAGGCCACGGGGGGTCTCATCATGGTCTGGACACTGCAGAGGCGCGGTCTGGCGCTGCTGGCCGCGGCGCCGCTGCTGGGGGCGCCGGCGGCGGCCTACGCCGACGGCCCCGGCCCGACCGCGCACAAGGGGGACAAGGGGAGCGACTCCCGGCCGGCTCCCAGACCCAGAACGCATGCCAAGCCCAAGCCGCATGGCAAGCCCAAGCCGCACACCAAGTCCGAGACGCATGCGAAGCCCAAGACGCATGCGAAGCCCAAGGCGCACACAAAGCCCAAGGCGCATGGCAAGTCCGAGGCGCATGCGAAGCCCAGAACGCACGCGAAGCCCAAAACGCACGCGAAGCCCAAGGCGCATGGCAAGCCCAAGGCGCACGCGAAGTCCGAGGCGCACGCGAAGCCCGAGGCGGTCGTGCTGCGCACGAAGAGCCCGAAGCAGGCCGTCGTCCCCGGACGCACCTACGAGTGGGCCTTCACGGTGACCGCCAGGGGGCCGAAGAAGTCCGGCAAGGCGGTGTTCAGGACGACGCTGCCGAAGTCGCTGGCGTTCGTGTCCGGGGAGAAGCACTGCGAGTCCGCCGGACGGAAGGTCGTGTGCGACCTGGGCACCGTCAAGAAGGGGCACCGGGCCGCCGGCGCCATCAAGGCGAAGGTGTCGCGGCACGCCGAGCCCGGCCAGACGATCAGTCCGCGCGGGACGGTGACGTGGGGCGGGGCGCGCGCCGCCCGCAGGTTCCCGGCGGTCCGCGTCGCGCGGACCGCCGACCTGGCGCTGGCGAAGACGGCTCCGGCGACGGCGCGGAAGGGCGCGAAGATCCCGTTCACGCTGCGGGTCCGCAACCTCGGCCCGGCCGCGGCCGGCGACGTGACCGTCGAGTCCCGGGGGCCGATCGAGATCGTCGGCGGGGACGCGGCGTGCGTTCCGCTGGGGCGCGCCTACCGCTGCGCGGTCGGGTCGCTCCGGGCCGGGGAGTCGCGGACCCTGCGGCTCACGGCCGTGCCGCGCGGGAACGTCCGGGCCGGGACGGTGCTGGAGTCGTCCTGGACGGCGGCCTCGCCGGTCACCGACACCGACCGGGCGAACAACCGCGCCGTCCTCCGCACGAAGATCACCAAGCGGCGCTGACCCGGTGGCGCGAACGGGTCCGCCGGGGTACCAGGATGGTGTCATGCGTCTTCGGATCTTCACTGAGCCCCAGCAGGGGGCGAGCTACGACACGCAGCTGGCGGTCGCCAAGGCGGCCGAGGACCTCGGCTTCGACGCGTTCTTCCGGTCCGACCACTTCGTCAAGATGGGCGACGTGTCCGGCGAGCCGGGCCCGACCGACTCCTGGGTCACGCTGGGCGCGCTGGCCCGCGAGACCGGCCGGATCAGGCTCGGCACGCTGGTGACGGCGGCCACGTTCCGGTACCCGGGGCCGCTGGCCGTCGCGGTCGCGCAGGTCGACCAGATGAGCGGCGGCCGGGTCGACTTCGGGCTCGGCACCGGCTGGTTCGACCAGGAGCACACCGCCTACGGCATCCCGTTCCCGAGCCTGGGGGAGCGGTTCGAGCGGCTGGAGGAGCAGCTCCAGATCCTCACCGGGCTTTGGGGGACGCCCGCGGGCGAGACCTTCTCGTTCAGCGGCGCCCACTACACGCTGACCGACTCGCCCGCGCTGCCCAAGCCCGCCCAGGCGGGCGGCCCGCCGATCATCATCGGCGGGTTCGGGGCGAAGCGGACGCCGCGCCTCGCGGCCCGCTACGCCGACGAGTACAACGTCCCGTTCCACAAGGTGAGCGAGACCGGCGAGGCGTTCGGCCGGGTCCGCGCCGCGTGCGCCGAGGCCGGCCGGACGAAGCCGCTGGTGTACTCCGCCGCCCAGGTCGTGTGCTGCGGGCGGGACGAGGCGGAGCTGAAGCGCCGCGCCGACGCGATCGGGCGGGAGGTGTCCGAGCTGCGCGAGAACGGCCTGGCCGGGACGCCCGGCGAGCTGGTCGACAAGATCGGCCGGTTCGGCGAGCTGGGCGCCGAGCGCGTCTACCTGCAGGTCCTCGACATGCACGACCTGGACCACCTGGAGCTGCTGGCCGCGGAGGTCATGAGCAAGGTCTGACGTGCGGGGAGGCCCGCGGCAGGGAGCGTTCCGTGCCGCGGGCCCCTCTCGCCCGGTCGGGCTCGCCCGTCAGGCGGCCTCCTCCTGCGGGCGCGGATGCATCGGCAGCAGGAACGCCGCCGCGAACGCCAGCCCGAGCATCCCGACCTCGACCCACAGTGTGATCTTCATGGCGTCGCTGAAGCCGGCCTTCGCCGAGTGCTCGCCCGCCTGCGCGACCGCCTTCTGCACGGCGGGCGCCGACTGCGGCACGGCGGCGACGGCGGCCCGGACGTCGTTCTGCATCCGGTGGCAGGACGCGGGGACGGCGACGGCGTCCTTGGCGGTGGCGCGGTCGTGGCCGCAGTCGCGCAGCCCGGACACGATCCGGTCCTGCAGCGGGGCGGGGACGGACGCGGCGGCCAGCTCCCGGCGCAGCGCGGGCGCGCCGTCGTCGGCGGCGGCCGCGACGTGCCCGCCGAGCAGCCCGAAGAAGATCGTGCCGAGGACGGCGGCGCCGAGCGCGCTGCCGAGCTGCTGGACGGCGGTGACCGTGCCGCCCGCCGACCCGGTCTCCTCCGGCTCGACGCCGGCGATGACGGTGTCGAAGAACGGGGCCATCAGCATGCCCATGCCGAGGCCGGTCACGGTCAGGGCGGGGACGAGCTGCCAGGCGGTGACGTCGGTCCCGGCGTACTGGAGCGTGGCGTAGGCGCCGGCGATGCCGGCGGCCATGACGGCGGTGCCCGCGTGGATCACCTTGCGGCCGAAGCGCTGCAGGGCCTGCGCGACGCCGAACCCGATGATGATGCCGATCGACCAGGGGATCTGCGCGAGCCCCGCCTTGAACGGGGTGAAGCCGAGCCCCAGCTGGAAGAACAGGGCCAGCACCAGGCCGAGGCCCGCGACCCCGGCGAAGAACACCAGCCCGAGGACGAGGCCGCCGGAGAAGCCGCGCTTGCGGAACAGGCTCGGCACGATCAGCGGGTCGCCGCCGGCCCGCTGCTTGCGGGTCTCGTACCAGGTGAAGACGCCCCAGACGGCGAGGGACGCGGCCATCATGAGGAAGGTCCACAGCGGCCAGTCGTGCTCGCGGCCCTGGACGAGCGGGTAGATCAGCAGGCCCGCGCCGACCGAGGCCAGGGCGGCGCCGGTGAGGTCCAGGCGGGTCGCGTGCTCGGCGCGCCCCGCGGGCAGGAACCTCAGCCCGGCCAGCACGGCGGCGGCGCCGAGCGGCAGGTTGATCAGGAAGATCATCCGCCAGCCGGTGCCGAGCAGGTCGGCGTCGATCAGCCAGCCGGCCAGCACCGGGCCGCCGACCGACGACAGGCCCATCACCGGGCCGAACAGCCCGAACGCGGCGCCCATCTCCTTGGCGGAGAACATCTGCTTGATCATCCCGATGCCCTGCGGCAGCATCAGCGCGCCGAACAGGCCCTGCATGGCGCGGGCGCCGACCAGCATGCCGGGGGAGACCGCGCCGCCGCACAGCAGCGAGCCGATCGTGAAGCCGGCGGCGCCGATGACGAACATCCGCTTGCGGCCGTAGAGGTCGCCGAGGCGGCCGCCGGTGATGAGCCCGACCGCCATGGACAGCGTGTAGGCGGCGGCGAGCCACTGGATGGTGGCGGCCGATCCGCCCAGCTCGGCCCGGATCGTGGGGGCCGCGATGTTGGTGATCAGCGCGTCCAGCATGTCCATGATCTCGCCGGCGAGGATCACGAACAGGGCGATCCAGCGCCAGCGGTAGCCCGCCTCCGCGGTGTCCCGCGCACGGGAGGTCAATGTCTCGGTCATCGTGGTCTCCGCATCATCGAACGATGTTCGTAATTACGAACGCTGTTCTATAGCCGAACGTCGTTCGTGTCAAATACGATGTTCGTTGTTCGGCCGAACTTCTCTCGCCAGTAGAGAAGATATATCGCGTTTCGCGATAGTCAAGATGTATCGCGAGATTGGGAGGATCCGACGTGGCCACCGCACGCCCGGACAAGCCGGCGCCCGGCCTGCCGACGCCGCCCGGACGCAGGCCGCGCAGGGCCGCGCCGCCGAGGCGGCCGCTCACCCAGGAGGCCGTCGTCGAGGCGGCGATCGGCGTCCTGGACGCCGAGGGCCTGGAGGCGGTGACCATGCGCCGCGTCGCCCAGGAGCTGGGCACCGGCCCGGCGTCGCTGTACGCGCACGTGTCGGGCAAGGAGGAGCTGCGCGAGCTGATGCTCGACCGCGTCGCCGCCGAGATCAGGCTCCCCGAACCCGACCCGGCGCGCTGGCAGGAGCAGCTGAAGGAGCTGGCGCGCGAGATCCGCCGCGTCTACACCTCGCACCGCGACATCGCCTTGGTGTCGATGGGCCTCATCCCGACCGGCCCCCACCTGCTGGACGTCGCCGAGGCGCAGCTCGCGCTGATGCGGGCGGGCGGCGTGCCGAAGAAGATCGCGGGCATGGCCGTGGACACGCTCGGCATGTTCCTCGACGCCGACGCGATCGAGGGGACGGTCTACTACGCGAAGGCGCCCGCCGGCGAGGACCCGCACGAGTTCTTCGAGGCGTACTTCGGGCAGTTCAGGGAGTACTTCGCGGCCCTGCCGAAGGACCGGTACCCCACCATCACCGGGATGGTCGAGGAGCTCACCGACGCCGACGACGACGGACGGTTCGAGTTCGGGCTCGACCTCCTCGTCCGGGGCATCGCCTCCTACGTGAAGGACGCGGACCGCGCGGAGGACGGGGACCGCGCGGAGGACGCGGGGAGCGCCGGCTAGGCGAAGTCCCCGAAGGCGTCCTCGAAGGCCGCCTGCCGCGGGGAGCCCTTCGCGGTGTCCCACACCGCGAAGACGACGTGCTCGAAGCGGCCGGCGAACTCCCCGCCCGGCCGCAGCGGCCCCGCGAACGCCTCCGCGACCTCGGCCGGGTCGTTGCGGAACACGCCGCAGCCCCAGGCGCCCAGGACCAGCCGGCCGTGCCCGTGGGCCAGCGCCACCGCGAGGACCTTGCGGGCGCGCAGCCGCAGCACCGCGCGAATCCGCTCGGCGTGGGCGGGGTCCCGGATCGCGCCGCGGTTCGGGGCCGGGGACGTCAGGAACGCGACGCGGTACGGGGCGTCCAGCAGCCGCCCCGCGTCGTCGCGGAACACCGGCACGCCCGGCGAGTAGATCATGTGGTCGCTGTAGAGGAGGTCGCGCTGCGCGCGGTGGAAGTCGTAGAACTCCCTGGCCGACAGCAGCGACCTGTACAGGCCGGACGAGCGCGCCAGCCCCTCCTCCTGGGCGTGCGCCCCGTTCAGGAAGCCGCCGCCCGGGTTCTTCGCGGACGCGAAGTTGAGCGCGAGCGGGACCGCGCCGCCGCCGCACAGCCGGCGGGCGGCGGCGAGGGTCGTCTCGCCCGTCACCTCGACGCGCGTCCCGGCGCCGGCCCCCGCGGGCGGCCGCTCCAGGAGCGCGTCCAGTTCGTCCGGCCGGTACAGGACGGTTCCCTCGACGGCGCGGGCGAGGTCGCCGGCGATCGAGACGGCGCGGCCGGAGGGCGCCGTGTAGCCGCCGCGTTCGAGGATGGCCACGGTCTCCTGCGCGGTCATCCGGCGGGGGTGTCTGCTCATGTCGTGCGGCATTCTTCCGGAAAAACAAATGCGGATCATCTGGTTATGTCCGCCACACTGGGCGCGTGCTTCTGACGATCACCACGACTCTGGACCAGGCGACGGACCTGGGATTCCTGCTGCACAAGCATCCCGATCGGGTGCAGCGGTTCGAGCAGTCCTTCGGGACGGCGCACGTCTTCTACCCCGAGGCGGACAAGCGGCGCTGCACGGCGGCGCTGCTGCTGGACGTCGACCCGGTCAAGCTGGTGCGCACGCGCGGCAAGGGCACGCCGGACTTCTCCCTCGGCCAGTACGTGAACGACCGCCCCTACGCGGCGTCGTCCCTGCTCGCCTCCGCGATGGCGAACGTCTTCCGCACCGCCATGCGCGGGCGGTGCGCGGCGCGTCCCGAGCTCGCGGAGTCGCCGATCCCGCTGGAGATCGTCCTGCCGGCGCTGCCGTGCCGGGGCGGGCCGGGGCAGGCCGAGCGCTTCTTCGCGCCGCTCGGCTGGGACGTGTCGGCGGTGCCGGTCCCGCTCGATCCGGAGTTCCCCGAATGGGGCGACTCCCGGTACGTGACGCTCACGCTGACCGGGACGACGCGGCTCGCCGACGCGCTCAACCAGCTGTACGTGCTGCTGCCCGTTCTGGACGACGCGAAGCACTACTGGCTGGCGCCGGACGAGGTCGACAAGCTCATCCGGGCCGGTGCGGGCTGGCTCGCCGCGCACCCCGGCCGGGGCGCGATCACCCGCCGCTACCTGGCGAACCGGCGCGGGCTGGTCCGCACCGCGCTGGGCCGCCTCGCCGACGCCGAGGACGCGCCCGACGAGGAGCTCGACCCGGTGCAGGTCGAGGAGGAGCCGGCCGCCGAGAGCGGCGAGAGCGAGGAGAACGACGGGAAGGCGGTCTCCCTCGCCGAGCACCGCCTCCAGGCCGTCGTGCAGGCGTTGCGCGACGAGAACGCCCGGCGCGTCATCGACCTCGGCTGCGGCTCGGGGCGGCTGCTCGCGCGGCTGCTCAAAGACGACTTCTTCAGCGAGGTCTCCGGCGCGGACGTCTCGCACCGCGCGCTCGGCCACGCCTGGCGGCGCCTGCGCTGGGACGACCGGCAGCGCCGCGACGGCCGGGTCGGGGACGTCTTCCAGGGCGCCCTGACCTACGCCGACGAGCGGTTCGGCGGCTACGAGGCGGCCGTGCTGATGGAGGTCATCGAGCACATCGACCCGCCGCGCCTGCCCGCCGTCGAGCGGGTGGTGTTCGGGCACGCCGCGCCCCGCGTCGTCGTCGTGACGACCCCGAACGCCGAGCACAACGTCCGCTACGAGGGGCTCGCCCCCGGGGCGATGCGCCACTCCGACCACCGGTTCGAGTGGACGCGGGCCGAGTTCCGCGCCTGGGCCGGCCGGGTCGCCGAGGCCCACGGCTACCGCGTCCGCCACGTGCCCGTCGGCGACGACGACCCCGAGGTCGGCGCGCCCACCCAGATGGGGGTGTTCACCCGATGACCGAGATCAAGATCCCGGAGATGGGGCTGGTCGTGCTGGTCGGCGTGACCGGGTCGGGCAAGTCCCACTTCGCGCGCAAGCACTTCGCGCCCACGCAGGTGGTCTCGTCCGACTTCTGCCGCGGGGTCGTGTCCGACGACGAGAACGACCAGTCCGCGACCGGCGACGCGTTCGACCTGCTCCACTACATCGTGGCCAAGCGGCTCCGGCGCGGGCTGCTGACCGTGGTGGACGCGACGAACGTGCAGAGCAGGGCGCGGCAGGCGCTGCTGCGGATCGCCAGGGACCACGACGTCATGGCGGTCGCGATCGTCCTCGACGTGCCCGAGAGCCTCGCCGCCGAGCGGAACGCGGCCCGCCCCGACCGGAACCTGCCGCCGCACGTGATCCCGCGCCAGCGGCGCGAGCTGCGGCGCGGCATGCGGGAGCTGACCCGCACGTTCCGCCGCTGCCACGTGCTCACCGGACCGGACGAGATCGACGCCGCGACGATCGCCTACGAGAAGGCGTGGAACGACAAGCGCGAGCTGACCGGCCCGTTCGACATCGTCGGCGACGTGCACGGATGCCGTGCGGAGCTGGAGGACCTGCTCACCGGCCTCGGCTACGAGATCGAGCGGGACGCGCTGGGGCGCGCCGCGGGGGCGCGCCACCCCGGCGGGCGGACCGCGGTCTTCGTCGGCGACCTCGTCGACCGCGGGCCGGACTCGCCGGGCGTGCTGCGCCTGGTGATGGGCATGGTGGCCGCCGGCGACGCGCTGTGCGTCTCCGGCAACCACGAGGTGAAGCTCGTCCGCGCCCTGCGCGGGCGCAAGGTGCGGGCGACGCACGGCCTCGAGGTGTCCCTGGAGCAGTTCGCCGCCGTGGACGACGGCTTCCGCGAGAGCGCGCTGGCGTTCATGGACGGCCTCATCAGCCACTACGTGCTGGACGGCGGCCGCCTGGTCGTGGCCCACGCCGGGCTCAAGGAGGACTACCACGGCCGCTCGTCGGGGCGGGTCCGCTCGTTCGCGCTCTACGGCGACACCACGGGGGAGACCGACGAGTACGGGCTCCCCGTGCGGTATCCGTGGGCCCGCGACTACCGGGGCAAGGCCATGGTCGTGTACGGGCACACGCCCGTCCCGGAGGCGGAGTGGGTCAACAACACCATCTGCCTGGACACCGGCGCCGTGTTCGGCGGGAAGCTGACCGCGCTGCGCTACCCCGAGCGCGAGCTGGTGTCGGTTCCGGCGCGGCAGGTCTGGTACGAGCCGGCGCGACCGCTGGAGAGCGCGTCCGCCAGGCCCAGGGACAACGACGTCCTCAACATCGGCGACGTCCTCGGCAACCACGGGGTCGAGACCCGCCTCATGGGCCGCGTCGCCGTCCGCGAGGAGAACGCCATGGCCGCGCTGGAGGTGATGAGCCGGTTCGCCGTGGACCCGCGCTGGCTCGTGTACCTGCCGCCCACCATGGCGCCCGCCGACACCTCGCCCCTGCCCGGATATCTGGAGCATCCGGCCGAGGCCCTCGCCGCCTACCGGGACAAGGGGATCACCCGCGTCATCTGCGAGGAGAAGCACATGGGCTCCCGCGCGGTGGCCGTCGTCTGCCGCGACGCCGCCGTCGCCGCGGCGCGCTTCGGCGTGGACGACGGGACGGCCGGCGCCGTCTACACCCGCACCGGGCGCTCGTTCTTCCGCGACCCGTCCCGCACGGCCGAGGTCCTGGACCGGCTCCGCGCCGCGATCGGCGGTGCCGGGCTGTGGGACGAACTGGACACCGGATGGCTCGTCATCGACGGTGAGCTGCTGCCGTGGTCGGCCAAGGCCATGGACCTGATCCGCACGCAGTACGCGGCGGCCGGCGCGGCGGCCCGCGCGGCGCTGCCCATGGCGTCCGGCGTCTTGGCGCGCGCCGGGGAACGCGGCCTCGACGTCGGCGGCCTCCGCGAGCACATCGACCGGCGCGCCGCGAACGCGTCCCGGTTCCGGGACGCCTACGCGCGCTACTGCTGGACGGTCGACGGGCTCGCCGGGCTGCGGTTCGCCCCGTTCCAGATCCTCGCGGGGGAGGGCCGCTCGTGGGCGGAAGCGCGCGGCCACGAATGGCACATGTCCGCGGCGGAGCGCCTCGCGGAGAGCGACACGAGCGGGCTGGTCCGGCGGACGGAGTCGGTGACGGTCGACCTGGGGTCGCCGGAGTCGGAGTCCGCCGCCACCGCATGGTGGGAGAAGCTCACCGCCGCGGGCGGCGAGGGCATGGTCGTCAAGCCGCTGGGCCCGTTCCCCGATGACGCGAAGATCCAGCCGGGCGTCAAGTGCCGCGGGCGGGAGTACCTGCGGATCATCTACGGCCCGGACTACACCGAGCCGGGCAACCTGGACCGGCTGCGGCGCAGGTCCCTCGGCCGGAAGCGGTCGCTGGCGATGCGGGAGCACGCGCTCGGCGCCGAGGCGCTCGCCCGGCTCGCCGCCGGGGAGCCGCTCTGGCGCGTCCACCAGGCGGTCTTCGCCGTCCTGGCGCTGGAGTCCGAGCCCGTCGACCCGCGCCTGTAGGCGAGTGCCCATAGGCGCGTGCCCATAGGCGCGTGCGGCCCGCCTCGCCGGGCGGGCCGCGGCGCGCCGGATCAGGTCGAGAACAGCATGTGGAAGACGCTGCCGTGGTGGGGGCGGTGGTGCCCGTGGTGATGGTGGTGCACCGAAGGTGCGGGCGCGCCCCATCCCGGTGCCGCGGCCGGCGGCGGAGCCGCCCGGTACTGCGACTCCATCTGGCTGAGGGCCTCCAGTTCGCCGTAGTCGAGGAAGATGCCCCGGCAGCTGTCACATTGCTCGATGTGGACGCCGCTGCGGGTGTAGGTCCGCATCACGCCACGACACTTAGGGCAGTGCATCGCCTTGTCGTCCTTCCGGTATGGATCCCCAGCTAGAGGCTAAATGTAGGGCAGGTTTCACGCCACGTCATGCCGCGTCCCCCGCCGCGGATATTCTCGTGCAGGCGTCGATCATCGCCTGCTCCGGCCCGTCGAGTGCCCGATCTTCCCTCCCCGCGGATATGACGCACGTGGCGGCGATCTGGATCGCAAGACTTCGTGCGGGTATGTCCAGGCTTGTCCATGGGTCGCCCTGTGCGGGGACGGCCGGGCCGCCGGCCGCGGTGTACGCGCCCAGGAACCGCTCCCACTCGTCCGAGGGGAGGACTCCGGCAGAGTACAGCGCCGCCGGGCGGGCGAGATCCCAGGCGGGGTCGCCGCGCCCCATGTCCTCGATGTCGATGAGCCGCCACCGCCCGTCCCTGACGCGGACCATCTGGCCAAGGTGCCAGTCTCCGTGGATGAGGCGCTCCGCCGGCGCGGGGGGCTCGTCCTCCTCACCGCGGATCCACGCGGGAAGGGTCGCGAACGCGCGCCGCACGGCGTCCTCGGCGGGACCGCCGCCCAGCCGGGCGACCAGGCGGGCCACCCGCGCGGGACGTCCCCAGGGCGGCGCCCCGGCCGGGACGCCCGCCGAGTGCAGCGCCGCCAGCAGCCGGGCGCCCTCCTCCCAGGGGAGCGCTCGGCCCGGGTCGACCGGCTCGCCGAACGGCGAGACCGTGACCGTCCTGCCGTCCACGGTGAGGGGCGGGCCCAGCGGGGCGACGACGAGGCCGGTGAGCGCGCCCGCCAGCCGTATCCGCCCGAGGAACGCCGGGCCGTGCTCGCGGTCGGCCTGGTGCGCCTTCACCACCACGTCGCCGACGCGCACCACCAGCACGCCGTGCCGGTCGTACAGCAGCTCCGGGGGCGTGGCGGCGCCGGCCGAACGGCGCCCGATCTCGGCGAGCCGCGCGAAGAGCGCGGATCGGGCGGTCTCGGTCTCCACCCGCTCAGTCAACCACTCTGGGCCGATCCCATCCGGCTCTCCGGGGCCTCCGCGAACTCGTCCCGCAGCCGCTGCCGGACGACCTTGCCCAGCAGGTTCCTGGGCAGTTCCGTGCGCGGACGGAACTCGGACGGGACCTTGTAGTGCGACAGGTAGCGCTCGCAGTGCGTCCGCAGCTCCTCCGCCGAGAAAGGGTAGGCGGGGTGCTCGACCACGTGCGCGACGACGCGCTCCCCGCGCCGCGGGTCCGGCACGCCGACCACGGCGCAGTCGTAGACGGCGGGATGGCGGCGCAGCACCTTCTCGACCTCGGTCGGGAACACGGTGAAGCCGTTCACCTTCATCATGTCCCGCATCCGCTCCAGGATGGTGATGAAACCGTCCTCGTCCATCACGGCGATGTCACCCGTGCGCAGCCAGCCCTTCGACAGGGTCTGCGCGGTGGCGAGCGGCGCGTTCCAGTAGCCGGCGAAGACCTGCGGGCCGCGCACGACGAGCTCGCCGGGCTCGCCGGGCGGCAGCACCCGCGTCGGCTCGTCCTGGTCGACGATGACGACGTCGGTCATGGGCAGCGGCAGCCCGACCGTCAGGTTCCGCGCGGTGCCGTCCAGCGGGTTCCCGGTGACGGCGGGGGACGCCTCCGTGAGCCCGTAGCAGTTGATGAGCCCCTTCGCGCCGAGCCGCTCCAGCCGGTCGATCGTGCTCTGCGTGAGGCTCATCGCGCCCGAGATGAAGACGCGCAGCGACTGCAGGTCGGACGGCCGGAACCGGGGGCTGTCGAGCACCTGGTCGTACAGCGTCGGCACGCCGGGGAAGATGGTCGGCCGGTACTTGCGGATCGCGCGCACCACCCGGTCGCAGTCGAAGCGGGGGAGCAGCACCACCGCGCCCGCCGTCATCACCGGCGCGACGAGGCAGCTCATCAGCCCGAACGAGTGGAACAGCGGCAGCACCGCCAGCGTCACGTCCTCGCCCGGCCGCCGCCCGCCGACGTCCCAGGCGTGCTGCTGGCAGGCGTTCGCGATGAGGTTCCGGTGCGTCAGCATCGCGCCCTTCGGGCGCCCCTCCGTCCCGCCGGTGTACTGGATCGCCGCCAGGTGCCGCGCCGGGTCGACGGGCAGCTGCCGCACCGGCTGCCGCGCGGGGCGCTGCAGCTCCTTGAACGGGACGACGCCCGGGTCGTGCGGCACGTCCGCGGTGATGGCGGCGCGGCGCCGCTGCATCTGCACCAGCGGCAGCCGCAGCGCGATCCGCCGGGACGCAGGGAGGTAGTCGAGCAGGGACGTCACGACGATGTGGTCCAGCCGCAGCCGGGACCGCACCGCCCGCACCGTGGCGAAGGAACGGTCCAGCACCACCGCGACCCGCGCGCCGCAGTCCGCGAGCTGGCGGAGCATCTCCTCCTCGGTGTAGAGCGGGTTGTGCTGCACGGCGATGGCGCCCCGGCGCAGCACCCCGTAGAACGCGATGACCTGCTGCGGGCAGTTCGGCAGGATCAGCGCCACCCGGTCGCCGGGCTGGACGCCGAGCCGGTGCAGCCCGTCGGCGAAGCGGTCCACCGCCTCGCGCAGGTCGCGGTAGCAGATCTCCCGCCCGAAGAAGATCAGCGCCGGCTTGCGCGGATAGTGAGCGGCGGCATCGTCGAGCAGCCGAGTGACGGGGATGTCCGGGATGTCGAGATCGACGGGAACACCGGGCTGATACCTCCGTCGCCAGGGCTTGGAACGCAGTGACGAGTGCCACATAGCGCACGATTCAACCATTTCTCGGGCGTCCGCGCCGCCGCTTCACTCCCCGGGGGGCGTCCGGCGGGTCCATCCCGCGGAGGCCGTGACCGTCCGGGCGCCGTCCGCGGGCGGCGCGACGGCGCGGCCCTCGAAGGCGGTCGACAGGACGATGTGCGAGTTCATCTCGCCGTGCTCGCCGAGCCGCTCCAGCAGTCCTTCGAGGTGCGGCATCGACGCGACCCGCACCCGGAGCATCGAGCACCAGCTGCCGCTCAGCTTGTGGATCTCGGTCACCTCCGGCAGGTCCTCCGCGGCGGTGGTCTTCAGCAGGCAGCGGCCGAGGGCGCAGCGCATCTGCACGAACGCCGTCAGCGGCTGCCCGACCCGCGCCGGGTCGACCTGCGCCCGGTAGCCGGTGATCACTCCGGACTCCTCCAGGCGCCGCACCCGCTCGGCGACGGCGGGGGAGGAGAGGTTGACCAGCCCCGCCAGCCGGCTGAACGAAAGGCGGCCGTCCCGCTGCAGCTCGGCGAGGATGCGCCAGTCGGTCTGATCCAGCTCGCGATCCATGATGAAAGTCCTTCCCGGGAAACTCCTTCCAAACTAAAGGCCGAAGCCGCCGAATGCCATCGACCTCCCCTTCAGAAGGCGGATCGACGTTCATAGCGTTAAGGGATGACCAAGCGATCCGGCCCCATGGCGGCCTTGTGCTCGGGCGCCGCCCTGATGAACGCGTCCATGGCGGTGACGAGCGCGACCGGCACGCTGGTCGCCGCGGACCGGCTCGGCGCCGGCTGGGGCGGCGTGCCCAGCACCGCCGGGATCGTCGGGACGGGCGCCGGCGCGCTCGTGCTGACCAGACTGGCCCGCCGGCTCGGCCGCCGCGCCGGCTTCCTCCTCGGCTACGCCGCGGCCGCGGCCGGCGCCTGCCTGGCCGCCGCCGCGGTCGCGGCCGGGGACGTGGCCGGGCTGTGCGCCGGGATGCTGCTGCTCGGCCTCGGCAACGCGGCCGCCCAGCTCTCCCGGTACGCGGCGGCCGACCTGCACCCGCCCGGCCGGCGCGGCTTCGCCATCGGGCTCGTCGTGTGGTCCGCGGCGGCCGGCGCGGTCGGCGGCCCGCTGCTGCTCGACCCCTCCGGCGTGCTCGCCGGCCGCGCGGGCCTGCACCCGCTGACCGGCCCGTTCCTCCTCGCCGTGCTCACCTGCGCGACCGCCGCCGCGGCGGTCACCGGTACGCCGCGCGGGCGGACGGCGGCGCCGGCGGCGCCGCCGCTGCGCCGGCTGATCCGGACGCCGGCGGCCCGCTCCGCGCTGGCGGTGATGGCGACGGCGCAGGTCGTGATGGTCGCCGTGATGACCGCGGCCCCGGTGGACATGCACATGCACGGCGACGGCCTGGACATGGTGGGGATGACCTTGTCCGCGCACACCCTCGGCATGTTCGCCCTGTCGCCCGTGACGGGCCGCCTGTTCGACCGCTTCGGCGCCCGCCCCGTGATCGTCGGCGGGCTGGCCACCCTGGCGGCGTCCACCGGCCTCGCCGCCGTCGCGACCGGCGGCCTCGGCCGTCCCGTGGCGCTGTTCCTCCTCGGGTACGGGTGGAACCTGTGCTTCGTCGGCGGCAGCGGGCGGCTCGCCCGCGACCTCCCCGAGGCGGAGCGCCCGCACGTCGAGGGCGCCGTCGACGCCGCCGTCTGGACGCTCGCCGCCGCCGCGAGCCTGCTGTCGACCGTCGTCCTGTCGGCGGGCGGCTACGGCGTCCTGGCCTGGACGTCCTGCGCCCTGGCCCTGCTCGCCCTCGCCGGGCGGGCGCGCTGACCGGTCAGATGCGTCCGGTGCCGCGGCAGACGTTGCATCTCTCGTGGGTGGCGGTGCTGGTTCCGGTCCCGTTGCAGCCGGGGCACGACCGCGTCGCCGGCTTGTTGTGCTTGCCCACGTCCACCACCTCCCCGGCGTTCATCCTAATGGGGCGCGGCCCGCCGGGCGCCGTCCCCGCCCAACAGTTCGAGGGCGGGACCGCCGGAGGTTCATCCGGAATGTCGTGTTGATCACGTGCCCAGGACCCCGCGCCCGCGGATGTCCGGCGCTTGTACCCTGTTCCCCACGAGCGCCGACCTCCCGATGTGGCGCACCGAGTGAGGAGAACCCGCGGGTTGGTGCCCCTGCCGCTGTCGACCGTGATCCGGCCCTACGAGTGGGGGTCGCGAACCGCGTTGCCGGAGCTGCTCGGCACCGAGCCGACCGGCGGCCCGCAGGCGGAGCTGTGGGCGGGCGCGCACCCGGCCGCCCCCTCGTCGGTGGACGGCACCCCCCTCGACGTCCTCATCGGACGCGACCCGGCCGGGATGCTCGGCGCGCCCTCCGTGGACCGTTTCGGCCCCACGCTGCCCTACCTGCTCAAGGTGCTGGCCGTCGAGAAACCGCTATCTCTCCAGGTGCACCCGACCGCCGAGCAGGCGGAGGCGGGCTTCGCCGCCGAAGAGGCGCGCGGCATCCCGATCGACGACCGCGCCCGCACCTACAAGGACCCCTTCCACAAGCCGGAGATGGTCTGCGCGCTCACCGACTTCCACGGCCTCTGCGGCTTCCGCGACCCCGCCGAAACGGCGGCGTTCCTCGAAGACCTCGCCGTCCCCGAACTCGGCGCCTGGATCACGGCCCTGCGCACCGCGCCGCCCGCGGAGGCGCTCCGCACCGTCCTGACCGAGGTCCTGGACGAGCGCTCCCGCCCCGTCCTGGCCGCGGTCGAACCCGCCCTCACCGGCGTCTACGCCGACATCGCCCGCGCCCACCCCGGCGACCCCGGCATCCTCGCCGCGCTCCTGCTCAACCACGTGCGGCTCAAGCCCGGCGAGGCGCTGTTCCTCGACGCCGGCGTGCCCCACTCCTACCTGGGCGGTCTCGCGATCGAGGTCATGGCGAACTCCGACAACGTCCTGCGCTGCGGCCTCACCGGAAAGCACATCGACATCCCCGAACTCATGCGCGTCGTGGAGTTCGTCCCCTCCGCCCCCGCCCGGGTCGAACCGGAGGGCAACCTGTACCGCTCCTCCGCCGAGGAGTTCGTCCTCGTCCGCCACGACCTCACCGACGACCCGGAAGAGCTGCCCGCCGGCCTCCCCCAGACGCTCCTCTGCGTGGAGGGCGAGGCCCGGCTCTCCTCCCTGCCCCTCGCCCGGGGCGAAGCCGCGTTCATCCCGGCCGGAGCACCGGCCGCCGCCCTCACCGGCAAGGGCACGCTGTACCGCGTGCTCCCGGGGATCGGGTCATGACGGTCCTCGCCCTCGAC